>VEPD01000041.1 GCA_012027035.1 Ruminiclostridium sp.
AAAGAATGCAGGATTTCTGCGCCCTCTGGGTTCCGGGTACCGACCATGCCAGTATTGCCACTGAAGCTAAAATAGTTGATGCTATGGCAAAAGAAGGTTTGACAAAGGAGATGCTGGGCAGAGAAAAATACCTTGAAAGAGCTTGGGAATGGAGAAAGGTTTATGGCGGCAGAATAGTCGAACAACTTAAGAAGCTCGGCTGCTCATGTGACTGGGAACGTGAGAGATTCACCATGGATGAAGGGCTGTCCAACGCTGTAAAAGAAGTCTTTCTAAGGCTCTACAACAAGGGACTTATATACAAGGGAGAAAGGATAACCAACTGGTGCCCGAAATGCAACACTTCAATTTCGGATATTGAGGTAGAATATGAAGAAAAGGACGGCAGCTTCTGGTATATACGCTACCCGGTCAAGGACAGCAATGAATTCGTGACAGTTGCCACTACAAGGCCGGAGACCATGCTTGGAGATACTGCCATTGCAGTACATCCCGGGGATGAAAGATATGCCCGTCTGGTAGGTAAAACTGTGATTCTTCCGCTTATGAACAGGGAGATACCGGTTATTGCGGATGATTATGTGGATAAGGAATTCGGTACTGGTGTTGTAAAAATTACACCTGCTCATGACCCCAATGATTTTGAAGTTGGTATAAGGCATAATCTTCCCTTTATAAATGTTATAAGCAATAATGCATCAATGAATGAGAATGCCGGACAATATGCCGGAATGGACAGGTACGAAGCAAGAAAGCGGATTGTAAAAGACCTTGGGAGCCTGGATCTGCTTGTAAAAATCGAGCCTCACAAGCACAATGTCGGCACATGCCAGAGATGTTCGACTGTGGTTGAACCCATCATTTCCAAGCAGTGGTATGTAAAAATGAAGCCGCTTGCCGGGCCTGCGTTAGACGTTGTAAAAAACGGGACCATAAAATTCGTACCTGAAAGGTTTTCGAAGATATACTTCAATTGGATGGAAAACATACAGGACTGGTGTATTTCAAGACAACTCTGGTGGGGTCACAGGATTCCCGCGTATTACTGCCGGGAGTGCGGGTATATGGCGGTTGAAAGAGAAATGCCGGATGTTTGTCCCAGGTGCGGCAGTACCAGATTCGAGCAGGATCCCGATACCCTGGATACATGGTTCAGCTCTGCTCTCTGGCCTTTTTCCACTCTGGGCTGGCCGGAAGAGACGGAGGACTTGAGGTTCTTCTATCCCACGGATGTGCTGGTGACCGGTTATGATATCATATTCTTCTGGGTCGCAAGGATGATATTCTCCGGAATGGAACACATGGGGAAGGAGCCTTTCAAATATGTACTCATTCACGGACTGTGCAGGGACGCCCAGGGAAGAAAAATGAGCAAATCTCTCGGCAACGGCATTGATCCCCTTGAGGTGATTGACCAGTATGGGACTGATGCTCTCAGGTTTGCCCTTACCATAGGCAATTCTCCCGGGAATGACCTGAGATTCTCTATAGAAAAGGTCGAGGCCAGCAGGAATTTTGCAAACAAGATATGGAATGCTTCCAGGTTTGTACTGATGAATTTTGACGAAGGCCTGGATTTTGCCGGTGTAAACCCTGAACGCTTTACCGCTGCCGACAAGTGGATATTGGATACGGTAAATTCGGTGACAAAAGAAGTTACCGAAAATATGGACAAATTCGAGTTCGGTATAGCTCTGCAAAAGATTTATGAGTTTATCTGGGAGGAATTCTGCGACTGGTATATCGAGCTGGTCAAGCCAAGGCTTTATGACAGGGACGATGCTACAAGATTGGAAGCACAGTATGTATTGAATTATACCCTTGGTGTTGCTATGAAGCTTCTGCATCCCTTTATGCCTTTTATTACAGAGGAGGTATACCGGCATTTAGCTGATGAGGGACACACCGGAAAAGCAGAGAATAGAGATCAGAGATCAGAAGCCAGAGACCGGGATCTCAGTATAAATGAGTATAATTCTTCCGAATCTGTGCAATGCAACTCCAGTAAAAAAAATTCCAGCATTATGATTTCCAAATGGCCTGAATACAGAGAGGATCATAGCTTCCCGGATTGTGCGAAAAAAATGGGACTTGTGATAAACACTATAAAGGCAATTAGAAATATCAGAGTAGAAATGAATGTTCCTCCTTCAAAGAAGACCAAGGCGACATTTGTTACAGATGAAGCAACAGAAGCGGTTCTTAACGACGGACGCAGGTTTTTTGAGCGTCTTGCCGGTACTGCCGACTTTACCGTTCAACAGGATAAAAGCGGGATTTCACTTGATGCTGTAGCCGCTATTATACCCGGAGTTGAAATTTACATTCGTCTTGAAGATCTCATAGATATAGATAAGGAAATTGAAAGGCTGGAAAAGGAAAAAGCCAATCTGCAAAAAGAGCTTGACAGGGTTGACGGCAAGCTGGGCAATGAAGGCTTTACAGCCAAGGCTCCCCCGAAAGTCATAGAAGAAGAGAAGGCGAAGAAAGAGAAGTACTGGGATATGTACTGCAAGGTTATTGAAAGGCTGGGCAGCTTGAAAAAATAGAAATGAAAGGGAGTATCCAGACGGAAGCCCGTTTTATATCCTTCTTTGGGATTTATCTGTTTCAACTTGAAACCGGAAGCCTTAACGGCCATCAATTTCCCGGGGAGCTTGGCGGAGGTGTTCCCACCGCTGCCCCGGGTATATTCAACGGGATTTCCTACCGCTTTAGAAATATATTCAAGATTTTTTCAATAAATCCTAGTACATTATGCTTCGCCTCATCTTTTAGAAAGTATATTCCTTTCATAATCTTCTATATGCTCAAGCCAGTCCGTGCCGGCAGGTACTCCCATGATACTGCAGTATTTATCCCATACGGCGCCGAAGGGGAGTGCCTTGAATTCCTCCGTCAAAGCAAGCCTGCCTCCGAAATTACCCTTGTTTTCTTCTCCGACAATAATATCAGTGGGCTCCAGCAAAGCTATCATTATTGATTTGAGCGCCGCCCTCATACCTGTGACCCAGGCTGTGATCCTGTTTATGCTTCCATCAAAGAAATCCAGCGCATAATGCACTTTATCGAAAGCATTGCATCTTTTCACTTCCTGTGCTGCTGCCAGCAAATCGTCGTTTAATATTGCCACGTGATCGCTATCCCAGCGCACAGGTCTGCTGACATGCAAAAGCAGATCATCGGCAAAAAGCAGCACCGAGGATATCTTGTCCGCAATGCTTTCCGTCAGATGGAAATGACCCATGTCAAGGCACATGGTTATATTGTTTTTCATTCCATAGCCCATGACAAATTCATGTGAGGCTACGGTAAAAGATTCGACTCCTATCCCGAAAAGCTTGCTTTCCAATGCATCGATAAGGTGCTTCTTATCGTATTTTACAGCGAATATTTCATCAAGGGAGTTTATCATCTGCCTTCTGTATCCCAGGCGATCCGCAGGGATATCCTTGAAGCCGTCGGGTACCCATATGTTCATCACGCAGGCTTTTCCAAGTTCCTTTCCTATAGCGGACGCTATTTCACGGCATACCTTGACATGCCTGACCCAGAATTGCCTTACATTTTCATCCTTGCTGCCCAGGGTAAACCCTGACGCCGCCATTGGGTGCCCAAAACAGGTAGGGTTGAAGTCAATAGCTGCATCCAGCTTTTTAGCCCAGTCTATCCATTTACGAAAATGCTCAACTGTCAGCTTGTCCCTTTCCACTATTCCGCCGTCGGTTTCCGCATAAATCGCATGCAGGTTTATACGGTGTTTCCCCGGAATCAGGCTGAATGCCATTTCATAGTCGGCCCTTAATTCATCGCCGTTTCTTGCTCTGCCCGGATAGTTGCCGGTACTTAGAATTCCTCCGCCGGCTCCGCCCGACGTAATTTCAAAACCTTTTACATCGTCGCCCTGCCAGCAGTGTAAAGAGATCTTACGTTCCTTCATTTTATCAAGCACAGCATCGGTGTCAATGCCAAATGCCGCATATGCTTTTTTTGCGTAGGCGTAACCCTCATTAATCATTGTTTTGCTCATCAATTGTCCTCCTTTTTCATTGTTTTGGTCAACCCCCGTTTTACTTATATACACTATTTTTTATTACTTTTAATTGTAACGTCATCCTCAATGAATGAAATAATCTGCATTTCGCTGCCGAATTTTGGACATTATATATTAAACAAGAACGTTTTTCAGATACTCCCTGCGAACATTCCTATAAATATTAAAATCCGAGTCGATTGTCATTATCTCCCTGATATGAGCTGATTCCGATAATACAACTAACGTAGCATCCGCTAAATCTATCGGAATATTTAAATATCTAATGCATAATTCCTTTACTCTGCATAATTGGTCCCTGGAAATATCCGTAATCTCCAGCCCGCCTCTCTCGATCCATTCAATAAAATCCATCTGGACGTTGATATTAAAGTTAAGCATATAGAACGTTTCGGCAATTACCGGCCAGGTAGTTACAAGAATACCATTGAATGAATTCATAAACCCAAGTACTTTTGAATGATAGCTGTCATTTTTATCAAATAATGCAATTAACGGACCTGCGTCAACGAGTATTTTTTTCACGTATATGCTCCTTTATCTTTAACTTATATGTTTTTGATAAATTGCCATCTCCGCTTCCGTACTTCCCAAACAAATTCTTTCCTAACTCGTATGAAGATTTTTCATTTTTAGCAATATACAACATCAACGCTTCCTTCACTACTTCGGACTTTGATATATTCTTTTCTTTGGTTATGGTTTCTATTTTAGCTTCAAGCTCTTCTGGTATGCGGACACTAAGCATTTTTTATTCCTCCTTCCGATTCAACTTGTAGTACATATTGTAATACATTTTGATCGTGTTGTCAAGTTAAAGCACTCTCGCGGGTGATTGTGTAACGCTTTTTGGCAAAAAATTGACAAAAAATCTTCCTCACAACATGCTCGTAGAGAAGCTTCTGGGGATCACATCCTAATTTATGGTTCCTGAAGACACGGGTAGTTTATGCGGTTTGTCCAGAAACATATGACCCGTTTGTGGGTGGCTTGCAGCAGGCGAAGCACGGTTTGACAGGTGTTATGCATTCGAGAAAATTCATTATCCGGGGATTATCTGCCGAATTAGTTTCAGAGAACGGCATTGTGCATATAGAAAAGGCAACAGTGAATCCTGTAAACAGAACTTCATGCATGCCTTTGAAAGCATTCTTGACATTAAAATTGGAGTAAGCTACAATATAACTAAATAGTTACTTATAAAAGAGGGGTATATAGAATGAACGGACTGGTAAAAGTGGGAGTTATCGGGGCGGGCCCAATTGCAGAAGCCCATCTTGCTTCTGCGTCTCAAATTAAGGATATTCAACTGGTAAGCATTGCTGATATTGTTGAAGAAAAGGCAAAGGTTTTAGCTTCGAAATATTGCATGAAAGCTTATACAGACTATAAGCAGATGCTGGGGAAAGAGTCGCTGGATATTGTAATCATTAATTTGCCTCATTTTCTGCATAAACAGGCTGTTATTGATTGTGCGGAGAAAGGCTGCCATATATTGCTTGAAAAGCCCATGGCCTTGAATGAACGGGAATGTGACGAAATTATCGGGGTATGTGAGAAACAAAATGTCAAATTAATGCTGGGACATATACAGCATTTTTTTTCGGCAAATATTAAAATAAAAGAGATTGTCGAAAGCGGCAAACTCGGGAAACTCCTGATGATCACGAATGTAAGATATGGGGACTACTTCACTTCGACCAGGCCGGATTGGTTTTTGCATTATAATACCGCCGGGGGAGGAATATTGATGAATTTGGGCGCTCATTCCATTGATGTCGTTCAGTTTTTAAGCGGTTCCAGGGTAAAATCAGTACGTGCCGTTGTAGGAAAGTTTGCAAAAGGTGTAGAAGTTGAAGGCAATGCGCAGGTGTTCCTGACTCTGGATAGCGGGGTTACAGCGTCCATTACCCTGGCAGGATATAAGACGGTTCCCCAAAATGTAACGGAACTTGTTTTTACCGGGGGCATGATTAAAGTGACGTCTGCCGACACTATTTTTTTAATGGATAAAGAGGGTAGATATAAAGAAGTTATTTTAGAAAAAAGCGATCCTTTTGGGTTACAGATTTCGGAACTGATTAGAAGTATTAATGAAAATTCTGATCCATCAATAACGGGAGAATATGGCAGGTCAATTATACGGGCCATTAAAGCTGTGTATGCTTCCAGCGATAACGCTGTCGAGGTTACGTTGTAAGTTGGGGCGGCTGATATGACTTAAGAGTCTTTTGCCGCACTAATCGAATTATTTCTGAATTCTCTGGGAGTTATGCCGATTGACTTCTTAAAAGACCGGATAAAAGAATTAGGATTCCTATATCCGGTCTTTTCAGCAATATATTCCACTCTTTTATTTGTATTCAGCAGCATTTCTTTTGCTTTGTCCAGTCTGACGTTGTTTAAGTAATCGATGAAGTTCACTCCGGTTTTTATTTTAAAATATTTTGACAGGTAAGAACTTGTAATATTCAGTTTTTTCGATAGTAAGTCAAGGTATATGTCTTCAGAATAATGTTCGTTAATATAGTCTATGACAAAATCTTTAATATGATCGAAATTGCTCCTGCAATTATTTATCGGCGCTGTTAACTGGGATATAAAAACGGAAAACAGATTTCTAAATTCTTCCAGAGTATAACACCGATTGATTTGATTATATAGGTTATCGACACTGACCGTTTCGGGAATTTCAATATTTAATGTATTGTAAACCTTTATGCAAATGTTTATAATCTGTATACCCAGTTTCTGAAAATATGACAATGGGACGTCTTTATTATAATTTATTTCAAATATGTTATGCACAAGTTCAATGCATCCGGCATTGTCTCCATTAAGAAAGTGATTTGAAAAAGCCTGCTCCTGTTCACTGGTAAAATAGAATTTGTTATGGTCATTCAATAAGTCTTTTGGAGTCAGTATCTGCATATTCCTATTGAGTCTTTGCTGTTTTGAGATATTGAATATTTCACTATAAGCGGTATTAAGAAGGGAAGCATCTTCATAAACACTGCTTACTGCAATTGTAAAAAATATATAATCATTTTCGTTTTGCATTTTTTCCGCAATATTATTTATTAAATTGTATATATTTTGGGATTTGTCGCTAAAGTTTATTATAGTAACGATCTGATTGTCCTCTATCTGGAAAGATAAAGAATCAGGAAATCGTACCTCAATAAGTTTCTGTATATACTCAGTTAAAAAGAATGTTGCTTTATTCTGATCATTGGCAATCTGCCTGAAACTTTCCTTATAATGCACAATAAAGTATATTAATGTAAAACAACTGTTTTTATTAAAAGCAAGATCTTTTATATCATCTATTGCCGTATAAATATTTTTAAATCTGGTCTGGTAGAAATATGCCTTTAATAAAGAATTTTTTTTATTCAGATCTTGGTTGATATTTATGTTTTCACTAACAAGTTTTTGGATATTCTTGTTAATAAAATTAAGCTCACTGATATTTGTAAGGAAGCCGGAATGCGGTTGGCCTCTATTTATAGCTTCCACGATTCTTTTAATGGGGCTGTTGAATTTTATGGAAAATATAACTGAAATAATAAAGCTTAAAATAACAGATAATATTACCGTAAATATGAAAAGTGATTTAACCTTGTTCATTTTATTTTGTATTATTTTAATAGATATTGTTTTTAGGAATAAAAAATCCCTGTTATTGGATAATTTTTTAAAATAATAAGTGTTATTCATTTTAGTATAATTTGAATTTTTAAAATCGATATCATTCAGGTTTAAAGCAGCGGAATCCGGATATATCAGTTTTCCATTATTATAAATATAAAGGTCTTTGTCTGTATCCTGACCCATTTGTTTAAAAACATTTTTAATATCAAGCAGGAATACAATTAGAAAACCGTTACTGTCAATCGGTTTTAAAACTACCGGCATAAGATAAGTAATTTCATTACCGTCAACCTCTTTGGATTTAAATATACCACTGGGGAGATACATAAAGCTGAAATTACCGCTAGATAATTCTTCCCAGAAATCTAACTGGTATTCAGGCTTATTGTAAACCGTATCAAAAAACATGTCCTTTTTATGACTGCTGAATGCGGTAATTATAAAATCAAAATCTTTTTTGAAAAAGAAAACATCTTTCACAAATGGGTTATTATTTATAACTAAAGAATGTATTTTTCGAATAATAGGAGTTGCTTCAAAATCATTTCTGGAATAAGAAAATGTAAAATATCTGGTTTCGTCCTCCATATATAATAACAACATGGAGTTCTTTACCTGTGTAATGATTTCTGAAAATCTGTCGGATACGTTTTTTAAATCGGAAATATTGTATACGGCTATTTCTTCATCAAGATTCTTTATATAATAATTATATACTATGACCTGAAACAAAAAAAAGATTAAAATTATTATTAAGAAAAAACAAAGAATTTTAGTTAGAAATGTATTATACCTCTTTTTAAATAAATTTCTTAACATAATTAACATTTTTTATTTCTCCTTAAGGGTGTCACAACGGATTTATTGCCCTTACTTCATTTTAATTGATTATATATTAAATATCAATATGGGGACAGTTATGCAAATAAGAGAAAAGTAAACAGATTTTTATATAATATTCATTTTTTAAGATAAATCCATCCGGGAATATAATATCCATTTAACAATATTGAGTTTTTAAAAAAAGAGAATGATAATTTAATCATGCGTGCTAATAGCCAATAGAAGTAACTATTTAGTTATAATGGAATACAAAAAAAAACTTCAGTCGAGGAGATAATAACAAATGAATATTGCCTTGAGAAATAAGAAGAAATGCATGCTTGTAATTGATAGAAACTCATTTGGAACAAAGTTCAGAAAGGGTAAATTTTTATTGCTGCTATTCCTGCCATGCCTTATTTATTTGATCTTTTTCGTATATGTGCCTATGTGGGGAGTGTCGATTTCCTTTAAAGATTATAAAATTTATGAAGGCTTTCTGGCAAGTCCGTGGGTGGGTTTTAAATATTTCATAATGTTTTTTCAGAGTCCTGATGCGCTTATACTGATACGGAATACATTCCTATTGGGATTTTACACATTATTATTTGGATTTCCGGCGCCTATTATTTTTGCTCTTGCTTTAAATGAAGTCAGGAATAGAAAAATTAAAGGCCTTGTACAGAATGTCAGCACTTTACCCTATTTTATCTCACAGGTTGTTGTTATGGGGATGGTATTGAATTTCCTTTCCCCGGTCGACGGGATTATCAATCGCCTAATAAATTTTTTAGGTGGGGAAACGGTTAATTTTATGATGATCTCCGGGTGGTTCAGATCCATATATGTTATCTCCGATATCTGGCAAAACCTGGGCTGGGGAGCGATCATATACATTGCAGCCCTATCCAACGTAGATGTACAACTATATGATGCTGCTGTAATTGACGGCTGCAATAAAATGCAAAAAATATGGCATATCGATATTCCCTCCATTACTCCTACTATTATCACGCTGCTTCTGATTAATGTGGGAAAGCTTTTTACCGGCGGAAATGTATATGGCGGCGGTGGTTTTGAAAAGGTCTTGCTGCTGTATAACCCGACGATTTATGAGACGGCTGACATCATATATACATACGTATACAGGCAGGGATTGTCACTGGGGAATTACAGCTACTCCACTGCAGTCAACCTATTCCAGAATGTTGTCAATCTGGTTTTGCTTGTCAGTTTTAACAAGTTGTCCAGGAGATATAGTGAAACGAGTTTATATTAAAAGGAGAGATATTTATAAATGAATATTAGAAATAAATTTACCATATTTACTTTTTTTAAAGGATTGTTTCTTGGGTCTATAGTCTTTTTTACCGTATATCCGTTTCTGCATATACTGGCTGTCTCTTTATCGGATGGCTTATACGTAATGCAGAATGCTGTGACGATTATCCCTAAAGGCTTTACATTATATACTTATGCAGTTACTTTATCCGATTCAAAAATTCTTATTGCCTATTTGAGGACGGTTGAATTGGTTACACTCGGGACTTTCTTTTCTCTTATAGTAACGACAATGGGAGGGTACGCCCTGTCACAGAAAGATATGCTGTTCAAGAAGTTTTTCTCCGTTATGGTTGTTATACCTATGTTTTTTTCAGGCGGAATAATACCAACCTATCTGGTTGTAAAACAATACGGGTTGATAGATAGCATATGGGCTATAATTTTACCTTATACGGCCTATATGGTTTATCTTTTGATAATGCGCACTTTCTTTTCCGGTATTTCCACCGAATTGATAGAAGCCGGAAAAATAGATGGATTGAGAGATACAGGCGTCTTCCGGCATATTGTATTGCCCCTGTCGAAGCCTATCCTGACTTCAATAGGAATGTTTTACGGAGTAGCTTACTGGAATACATGGTTTGCTCCCTTCATATATTTGACTTCACCTGCGAAATATCCTCTGCAATTGGTTTTGCGGGGCTTGCTGGTGACGGGAGAGTTTACAAGCAGTATAGCGACGGATGCGGGAATATCATTATCGTCCCAGGCTTTAAAATATACGGCTATTATCATATCCATGCTTCCTAGTATAATTGCATTTCCTTTTATCCTGAAATACTTTGAGAAAGGAATCATGATTGGTTCTACAAAAGGGTGATTATAAAACCGGGTTTGTACGTTAATTTGTAATAAAATGTGCCGTATTACCAAATTTCATATTGTTGAGAGGGGGAAATACTAAAAGTTTTTCATGGTTGGTATTACTCGCAGAAAATTACATTTTAATGCTAAAATAAACAATAATACAATAAAAAGGGAGATGTAAAAATGAAAAAGTTGGTAGCACTGATACTGGCAGTTATGATGGTATTGGTATTGTTCTCGGGCTGCGCTACAAAAAGCGCTGATAAAGGCGGGGAATCCACTGCCGCTACAACAGCGAAAGCAACGGAAACAACTGCAGCGCCGGAAGCTCCAAAGACTGTATCAATTATGGTCGGATCAGGTCCAAGCTGGCCGTTCCAGGAAGATTGGTATATACTTAAGAAAATCAAGGAAAAAACAGGTATCACTCTCAATGTTAACGCAGTCACCGATCCGAATTTTAATGACAAGGTATCGATTACCCTGGCGTCGGGAGACGTACCGGACCTCATATATCTTGATGCTCCTACAGCTCAAAAGTTCGGACAGCAGGGCGCGTTAGTCAATATTTTTGATATTGAAAAGGATATGCCCAATTATCTAAAATGGAAAAATGCAGACAAGAATAATATTCTTCCTTTCCTGACATCAGACGGTAAACTGTATAATTTCTCTGCAAATGAAATTGGTGAAACCAACAGGATGGGATGGCTGTACAGGAAAGATGTCTTTGACGCCAATAAATTACAGGTGCCTACCAATGACGAAGAATTGTACAATGTATTAAAGCAGTTGAAGCAAATATATCCGGATACCTACCCCCTCACCTTCAGAGGTGGAGTTTCTAGAATACCTTTAATTGCGTCATCATGGGGCGCCGGCAATAATGGGCTTTCTGCTCTGTATGGCCCGACGAAACCCCCATATTTCTATGATGCAAGTTCCGATTCATGGAAGTATTCTCCTATTGAACAGGGTTATAAAAACCTTCTGACATACCTGAATAAATTATATAAAGAAAAGCTCATTGCTCCCGACATCATCTCCCTGGATACCAAGACATGGCAGGACAGAATGTCCGGAAACCAGATATTTATAACTATGGATTACATTGTGAGAATAGACTATTTTAATGTTCCCTTAAGGAAAATCAATCCTGTTTTCACATTGGCTTATATGCCTCCGTTTAAAGGCGGTGAACTGGGTTCAGCCAAGAAGACCAATACCGCGTCCAATTATGCAGGAAATACTATTACCGCCAAAGCGAAAAATATGCAAAATGCAATTCAACTTATGGATTGGATGTTCTCCGACGAAGGTAAGGAAACCGTAAGCTGGGGTGCTGAAGGTGAAACGTACACAATGGTGGACGGCAAGAGAAAAATGACCGACATGGCTGATGTGACCGAGCTAAGGAAAAAGACCGGCATATCTACTCTGGGAATGTATACGAGATTTGATTTCGGCGTCCATATTAACCTGTTTTCACCGGAGTTGGCTGCAGCAGCTAATGAAGATCCGAAGTATGATCAGGAAGCTGTAATTCCGGGCGTATTCACAGCAGCAGAGCAGGAAATAGTAGCAACAAAAGGCGCGGCAATTCAAAAACTTACGGATGAAATGGTTGCAAAATTCGTAGTAGGACAAAGAAATTTGAGTGAATGGGATAAATATGTGCAGGAGGTCAAAGCTCTCGGACTGGATGATATGCTTGGAATTTATAAAGCTTCCCATGAGAGACTCAAGAATGTAAAATAAGTCGTACCGGGGCAGGGCAATTTCTATAGTGAAAAGGAAAGCCTGACTGATACGGAAAATACTAATGATGAGGTTTATAGAAGCAGACAGCCAGGGGATATTCCTCTGGCTATTTGCTTCTAAATGCAGTAGATAACGCCCATGGTTAATAAATGTGTTAGCAAATAGACTTTGGATGACTTGGTAAATAATCTACGTAAATATTTTTGACGTAGATTCATGGAAAGGCGGGGCATACTGTGGGTTTGACAAAGAGAGAGTTGGAAGTAAAAAGTCAATTATAAATTGCAAAAAAAATTAACTTATGTAAAAAAATAATTATTTAAAGAAGGGAGTGCGTCATATGTTTTTCAGTAAAGCAGCTAAAAAATTATTGCTATTGGTGTGTGTTTTGCTTTTAATTACGGTATTTTCCGGGCTTAAAATTTTCCCGGGACAAGTTGTATTTGCAGCGGATGATGCTTATGACACTTTAAGGATCAAATACCGTAATATGGTTACCGGCGGGACGACTTTTGACATGAATGATGCAAATGTTGCGGCAAAGGTCCATAAAATAGAAGCGGATACGCAAAAATATCTGTCTACAATAAATTCAACCACTCATGTATGGGATGATCTGGAATCGCAAAGTCAATATGTAGAAGGTCAATATAACTCAAGATATACCAGGGATATGTATGACCGTTTTCTGACCATGTCGTTAGCGTGGTATATACCTAGTTCATCGTACTATCATGATACGACTCTCTATAGTGGTTACACTCTGCTTGATCATATAAAAGGCGGTCTGGATTGGTTATATACAAACAGGTATAATTCAAGCGGAATCAAAGATTCCTGGTGGTACTGGCAGATTGGCATACCGTTTAAATTATTGGACGTTACAGTAGTCCTATATGATCAATTGAGTTCTCAACAAATATCAAATTACATGGGTGCTGTCGATTTCTGGGTACCTACTCCGTCAAACACCGGAGCCAATAGGGCTGATCTTTCCAAGGTTGTTGCGTTAAAGGGTATAATAGCAAAAAACTTTAATGATCCACTAAGAGATGAGATACAGGAGGCTTCTGATGGATTATCTATACTTTTTCCGTATGTGACAAAAAAGATAGATGGTTTTTATACCGACGGTTCATTTATACAACATTGGAATTTACCTTATATCAGCAGTTACGGAGCGGATTTGATAAAAAGCCTTTCTGATGTCCTGTGGTTACTTAGCGGTTCTCAATGGGATAATACTGATGCCAATAAAGGCAATATATATGAATGGGTTTTCGATACTTATGAACCGAACCTTTTTAAAGGGCAAAACCTTCATGCTACCAGGGCAAGAGATGTTGCCAGATATCTTCATGACGGGCCGGGAAATGGAGCGGACGTCCTTAGAGGCATATATGTGCTTTCCGAATTGACAGGCAATCCATATGCAAGCGAAATGAAGAGTATTATAAAATACCATACGCAGGGATTAGAACAGAATTTTTACGATCAGGCCAACATATGGTTATACAATAAAGTCCATTCAGTCATAACCGACACGAATGTAACTCCGCGCCCGGAACTGACAGGGAACTACCAATATTACAACCAGGATACTGCTGTACATCGCCGGCCGGGATGGACCTTTTCACTCAGAATGCAATCGGACAGGATTGCACCTACGGAAATACTGAATACGGAAAATCTGCACGGCTGGTACCAGGGAGACGGGGTAGGTTTTTTGTATGAAAACGCGGCTGATTATCTGAACAATTACATGGTCACCGTCGACCCGCACCGTATGCCCGGGATAACCGTAGATAGAGATCCGAACAGGCCCGACGATTTTAGCAATACGTATTGGGGAGCGCCGCAGGGTTTGAAGAGTTTTGCCGGCGGTGTGAGTATTGACGGGATATATGGCTTATCAGGTATGGATTTCAAGCAGCACGATTATTCCAATATGGATGTATCTGCAAAGAAGTCCTGGTTCATGTTCGATGATGAAGTGGTATGCCTGGGTTCGGATATTGACAGTACTTCAGGGAGGACCATCGAAACAATCGTGGAGAACCGGGCTCTGAACAGTACCGGAGATAATGCTTTCAAGGTAAACGGGACGGCAAAGTCAACAACTCTTGGGTGGTCTGAAACGATGACAGGCGTATCGTACGCACATCTGGACGGCACAGGAGGGTATTATTTCCCGGGCGGAGCGACGATCAAAGGTTTAAGGGAAAAAAGGACCGGTGAAACCTCTGATATTAATAAAAATACTTATTATGGCAGTGACGCGTTTAATCTGACTTCACTTGATAATTCGTGGTCGTTTATAAGAGAAGATAAAAACTATTGGAGCCTGACGGGCACTGAATTCCAAAATGCCGCCCAACAGGGGACGATAAGCGGAGCTACCAATACAACAAAAAATATACTTCTGAAAGAAGCGCCGAGGGGAGATTACTTTGCCACCGTGAAACTGACATTTTCACCGACAAGCACAGGGCAGGAGGCAGGATTGATAGTTTATCTGGATGATGACAACTATCTGTATGTTTCAAGAGCAAAGACAGCTTCAGGAAATAAATTTTCTGCGGTTAACGAGGTCTCAGCAAGTACAACAACCAACAGTGTAAATGATACTTTAGGCTCTACGGTTTACGTGAAAATAGATAAAAAAGGAAATGACTATTCGCTGTATAAAAGCAGCGACGGAACAAACTGGGGCACAGCCATATATACTTATACACGCTCGTTCAGCATACCTGCGGGCCAGATTCTGAAAATTGGTTTGTTTGCGCAGAGAGGCAGCTCCGGGTCAGCAATCAATGCGAATTTTGATGATTTCACAATTAAGCATGTCAATAATTTTCTGACCTTATGGTATGACCACGGCACTGATCCTAACAATGGTACTTACAGCTATGTATTGCTTCCTACAATGACAAGCACCCAGGTAAGCACTTATGCGGGCAGCCCGGAAATATCCATTGTCAAGCAAACCACCGGTGTACATGCGATAAAGGAAACCACCCTGAACATTATGGGAGCCTCTTTCTTTGAGGACACGGGTGATACCGCCGACTATATTTCTTCACGGAACGCTTCCTCTATGATGGTAAAAAGCACGACGAATGAATTAACCTTTGCGGTGTCCGATCCTACGCATAAGCAGTCAAAACTTACTTTTGAGTTAAACAAGAAGGGATTGACAACCGTAAGTAAAGATTCCGAGGTTACCGTAATCCAGTTGACCCCGAATATTATATTTGAAGTGAATACAAGCGTAACGCCCGGAAAGACATATAATGTCAAGTTTACCTATGACGGCTCTGTTGTAAATCTTCCTCCCAATGCGCCTACCGGAGTAAACGGTATGTATGATACCTCTTCATGGCAGACAAATCTAAACTGGGACGCAGCAATCGGGGCAAGTACGTATAGCGTTTACAGGAGTGAGACCTCAGGAAGCGGATATACGCTGCTTGATTCAGGCTTGACCTCTACAAGTTATTCCGATATAACCGCGCAACCGCTGAAAACGTATTATTACGTTGTAAAGGCAGTGAATACCTATGGATCGAGCGTGTATTCAAATGAAATTGCTGTTGCGACTGTTTTAAAAACAGTTGTGAATTTAGAGGCGGTAGCAGATGCATATGTATACGGAGGATCGTATGAGAATAACAATTATGGAAGCAGTCCCGACATAGAATTGAAGAATGTCTCTAACCCCAGTTATGCAAGAGAGATATACCTAAAGTTTGATTTGAGCGGATTAAGCGGAATAAGTAATGAAAAATTCATATCATCAGCAAAATTATATTTATTTGGTAAACCTAGCCCTGGTTATGATCAAAATGTAGAGGTACACAAAGTGGATACCGATACATGGATAGAGACAGGAACCGGCAGTATAACATGGAGTAATAAGCCGGCGTCGACAGGCCTCCTGTCAAGCGCAACCGTATATGAAAGACTTGATTGGACGGCATGGGATGTAACCTCATATGTAAAGACGGAATTTACAGGGGATAAAACAGTAAGCCTTGTTATGAAAGGCGGTGACGCTTTATGGAGTAATTATCAAAGCAGAGAAGCTTTCAAAAAACCGTATATAGAAATAGAGTATACCAATGCAGTCAGTGTCAATCCGACGGCAGATGCATATGTAAAAGGAGGGTCGACCGCAGGTCAGAACTATGGAAGCAGTAACCTTCTGGAAGTAAGGCAAATGACGAGTGACGAATACACCAGATATTTGTATTCGAAGTTTGATCTGACCGGTATTGGCAACGGGAAAACTGTTATGTCGGCGAAATTGCATTTTTATGGCAGCGCCTCCTATCAAACAAACTCTGATGTGGAAGTATACGGGGTGGATGACGACAGCTGGACTGAAACAGGACTGTTGTGGACGAACAAACCTGCACTTTCAAGCTTGCTGACAACTGTGAATGTCACAGATACGCGGACATGGAGGGTGTTTGATGTAACTTCATATGTAAGGCAACAGAATGCCGGAGATCAGATAATAAGTCTTGCTATGAAAGGTTTTGACACGGCGTATACCAGCTGGGACAGCAAAGAGACCGCCAACAAGCCATATCTTGAGGTAGAGTTCAGCGATACGGCCAACATAAATCCGGCGGCGGATACGTATGTGAAGGGAGGGTCGACCGCAGGCCAGAACTTTGGAAGCAATACTGTCCTGGAAGTAAGGAAAGGCACTTCCGATGAATACACCAGATACCTGTATTCAAAGTTTGATTTGACCGGGTGGGGAGCCGGTTCCATAGCAAGTGCAAAATTATATATTTATGGCAGCGCCGCCTCTGGCACAAACTCGAATGTAGAAGCACACGGGGTAAATGACGATAGCTGGATCGAAACAGGGATGACGTGGAATGACAGGCCTGCGTTTTCAAGTCTGCAAACAACTGTTAATGTTAATGATACGTTGGGCTGGAAGGTGTTTGATGTAACTTCATATGTGGCGTCACAATATTCGTCGGGAGACAAGATAGTAAGCCTTGGCCTGAGAGGTTATGCCGACACTGCGTATAGCAGTTATCAGAGCAAGGAAGCTTCCAATAAACCGTATCTCAAAGTAACATTCGCTCCATAAACTAAAATTAGGTGCGATTATTTATAATGGTAAAAGGACATAGCCGGGGGAAACACCTCCGGCTATATCGGTTACAAGCAGGGGATTATTGTATGCCCAATTGACGCTGTAGTACCGACAGGGTTCCATAGTCTTCATTCAAAGGCCGATGTTATGTCGGCCGGCCTTTGAACAGGAAGGCGATGACTTAAAATTTAAGAAAGGGTGAAGAAAAATGGTAAGTAGCAAAAAGAGAGGTTTTCTGGCAAGATTCGTAACATGGATGTGTATGGCGGGTATAATATCGACAATGATGGTAATAGTGCCTGCCCCGAAAAATGTTTATGCCGATGCTGCGCAACAAAACACAAACCTGATAAAAAATGCCGGATTTGAGCAGGATGGACTGTCTGCATGGACAACAGGCGGCACTGTACAGGGAGTTATTGCAACCGATGATTTCAACACAGGAGCAAAGAGCGTAAAAATGACGTCGGCCAGCGCATTTACAAGCACGCTTGAAAATTCGGCAACCGGCTGTGCGGCAGGGCCATATAATGCAAGAGTGACCGTGAAGGCCAGCGGTACGTGGACGTCGGCCAAATTCCAGGTATATGAGGGGACTACCCTGAAAAGCGAGACAAGTATTTCATCCGGTTCTACATGGGACAAATATACCATCAACAACGTAAGTGTGTCGGCAGGCGCCGTAATAAAGGTGAAAGTATCGGTAGACGCCGCTGCCGGCGCCGTATTCTACATTGATGATTTCTGGCTTGAGGAAGTGCTTACCGATGAAAAATTCTTCGGGGTGTGGAACGGATCAAGCTGGACTACTGTGGGTAAGTTTGATTACAGTTATAACAATAACGCTTTATCGGCGGTGGAAACAGCAGTCAAGGCAGGTAACTATACAAACGCCAAGAGTGAGCTGCTTACTTATTACAGGAACCGAACCTCGCCGACTGTTACTCCGCTGGACGATAGCTTCAGGGATACCAATTGGGCCGATCTGTCCTGCGATAATATTTTAAAAATAAGCAAGGGTGAATACTATTTAACAACATTTTCGGTCGACAACACTTATGCATGGAAAAATATCAATGTGACCGATGGCGTAAAAACTGCATTGGGCGGGCCTAAACTTGTTAATTTTATAATAATGGCAAGGAAAAAGGAATCTTCCGCTGCAGGAATTACCAGTAAAGAAGGAGGCGCCAATAAACCGGTGCTTGACGTTACAATCGGTGGGAGCGTATACTCAGTGACCGGTACTGATTTAAAAGACACTACCATAAGAGGAGGTAGTTACATCGATACAAATTTCGGCACTGAAACTACACTGGGTGTAAAAGACACAGGAAACCCTGCCGACGATTATGCGCGTAAGGCTTATATAACATTCGACATGTCAGGGCTGCCGGCGGGGACGCCTACACTTGCAACGCTGAAGTTATATGCGGCAAACACATCTGCAACCGGCAATAAGGATCTCATGGTTTTCAGGTCAGAGAATACAGGCTGGGTCGAGTCAGGTGCAGGTTCTCTTACCTGGAACAATGCCAAGCAGACCACATTTTCATGGCAGGGTCTTGCGGCAGGCCCCACATGGGAAACGGCTCAAAGATCGGATTTACCGACTCTGCCTGCTGGGTCTGACTCGGAATATGGGCCGCAGATAACACGGTTTCCTTTTGCCTGGGCGATGGCATGGGAATATAACAAAACCGGAACTGAAACTTATGCCAGCAATTTAATCAGACTGATGACAGATTTTATTAATGACACGGATAATGCCGGTTCAAAGAATGGACCGGGGTATAACCGCGGTCTTGATTCAGGATCCAGGTTAAGAGCCTGGATCAGGGCTTACCCCTATATAAAAAGCAGTACTTCTTTAGATGCGGAATCAAATACGAAGATATTGAAGCATTTGTGGCGGGTAGGCAACTGGTTGGGGGATTCTAATAATGAATACCCGAACACCAATTCGGACTGGGACAGCGCCAGCTTCCACAGTACAAACAACTGGGGAGTGGCGGAAGCATTGGGATTATACATGGATGCCGTTTATTTCCCTGAATTCAGTGTTTCAGGCAACTGGGAGACCCTTGCAAAGTCACGGCTGGATGTTATGGCTTTAACCTTAAACTATATTGACGGCTCATATAAAGAGTCAACCGTACACTATGCACAGGCAATAGCATTTTGGTACTGGGCTGCCAAAGATATGGGCGACCGTAATGGGAAGACTTTTTCTCAAACCTTCGACAAGGTTTTAGAGAGAGTGTCAAGATATCTGATGGATTCCTTGCTTCCTAACGGGTATGATCCAATGTTTGGGGATTCATTCTATCTGAACTATCAGCAGTTGATTAAAAATATCGGAACCCTTCTTGACAACAACGAATTGATATGGTACGGAAGCGACGGAACAAGCGGGACTGAGCCGGCCTTAAAGTCAACGGTTTATCCTGTGGGGCAGTTTGCAAATATGAAAACAGGCCCGCAGGATAGCGACTATTATCTGCATATCGACACAAATGTCGGAAATCATGGACACTTTGATCTGCTTTATTTTATTGCATATGCTTATGGAAGAACATTAATAGCAGATCGAGGAGTATATAGTTATGAAGAAGGCAACACTACCGGGGAGTGGCTGAGGTGGAACAACCAGAGCCATAACACCATTTATGTCAATGATACCAAGTCATGGATGAACGTTCAAAGGAATCTGGACTCTTTTACAACAAATGACTATTTTGATTTCTATGAAGGAGATGCTGCAACGTATGATGGTTTGACACAGTTCAGGAGCGCGCTTTTTATTAAACCTTCAAAGACAGTCTATAATTCCAAAAACGATTTTAGTTCAACGCAGGGTAATAAAAACTGGTATTACCAGAGGACCGACGGGACGAACTATTACGATCTGACATGGAACTCTTCTGCAAGCAGATGGGATTATAACACCTGGAGCCCGGTTATGACAAGTGACAACCAGAGTACCCAGGATGGGTGGGACGCAGTCAGGAAATGGGTTGCTCCTTCCAGCGGCGTTGTCAATATCAAAGGTACCATAGCCAGTTTAGGTTCGTATTCGTCGTCGGACGGGTTCAATGTGAAGATAACGAAAAACGGGTCCAATATATGGCCAACATCGGGGTGGCAGTATATAGCCGGTACCGATACTACGGGATACAGTTATGACATGACCTTATGGGTTGACCAGGGAGATGCGATAGGTTTTGTTGCAAACAAATATAGCACAAAAGATTGGGACAATGTTAAATTTGATGCCGATATTACACAGTACTCAGGTTCCGGCTACTGGATAGTGTCGGATTATGAAAATGCCACGGCTGTACAGAGAAAAATTGAACAGGACTGGCACTTCAAGGACACTGCAAATATTTCCATCGACACGAATACCAAAAAGACGTCGACAGATTTCGATAGCGGTCCGAATATCCAGGTCGTTCCTGCAGACCCGAACGATTTGAGCGCGGTACTGGCGGACGGCTACTATTCGGAGCAGTATTTGGCCTTATCCAACGCAAAATACACGCAGTATATCAAGAACAACGTGACCGGAAGTACGACATTTGACACCGTTTTATATCCGACGGGAGAGGGAGAAAGCAGAAATGTAGCGGTGACAAGGCTTACTACAACGCCGAGTGTTGCTTCGACAGTTGCTACGGCATTAAAGGTGGACTTGAATTCCGGCGCAAGCGGTAATGTAGGGTATTACTACTTATCTCATCAGGGCGGATCTGAAACGGTGAGAGACTTTGATGAATACAATTTTGGCGGAAAACTGGCATATATTGAAAAAGACAGCTCCGGTAATCTTGTAAGCGCTCTGGTAAAAGGCGGCAAGACCCTTAAGAAAAGCGGGACCAATATAATTAATTCTGCTATGGATATTGAACAGATCGGTGTTAAATGGAGCGGGACAACACTTGAGATTTATGGCGAAGGCTTGATACCTGATACCGGTACAAGCACTGCAATTGCAGTTTATGCACCTTCCGCCACATCGGTAAAATTGAACGGTGCTGCAGTTTCAAGTACAAAGAGTGGAAACTATGTATATGCCGCACGCCAAACAAAATTTAAGGCTAATCCTCAAAAAGATTTTACTTCAACACAGGGTGCAAACAACTGGTATTACCAGAAAACCGACGGATCCGCCTATTCCAATCTGACATGGAATTCTACCTCCAACAGGTGGGATGACAGCACCTATAACCCGGTAATAACATCAACAATACAGTCTACCCAGAATTCATGGGATTCGGCAAGAAAATGGGTAGCTCCCGCCGCCGGTATTCTCAATATAAAAGGTTCTGTGGCAAGTAGTCAATCGTATTCACAGTCAGACGGATTTAATGTGAAGATATTGAAAAATTCATCCAATGTATGGCCTGCATCAGGTTGGCAGTATATAGCCGGTACCGATACTACGGGAAAATCCATCAATGAAACCATATCGGTGAACCAGGGGGACGTCATATACCTTATAGCAAATAAATATAGTACACCTGATTGGGACAATGTTGTGTTTAAAGTTGATATGACTCTATATCCTGGTGCAACATTATTCTCCGACAATTTTGAAGATCAGAATTCTACAGGCTGGACAGCTTTAACACCTTCCAGGTGGACAGTCGGAACCGACGGAGGAAGTTATTCCTACTATATCAATACAACAAGCTATAATCCGCAGAGCGGAAACAGGCCGGGAGAATACTCGCTGATTGACAATTCGGATTACACTACTTTTACGATAAATCTCAATGAAAAAGTGGGTGATTCGGTATCTACAAACTCCACAGCCGATTCTGCAGTGATATTCAATTATCAGGACGCCAGCAACTACTATTACCTGGTATTAAACAACGATAAAACGAAAGTGCAGTTATTTAAAGTCGTAAGCGGCACTGCCGGCTTGGTAGCGGATTCAGACGGTACAACAGACTGGGTAGCGGATAACAACTACCATAATATTTCCATAGAGCGGGACGGCGATACGGGTTTCATCGGAGTCTGGTATGATTCCGGCTATGTCATCTCGGTCTACGACAAGACGTTCAACGGCGGCAAAGCCGGCGTAGGCTCTTACGATGACAGTGCTTACTTCGACAATATATCGGTGATCAAGGTCAAATAATTAACCGGTGCAAAAAGACTTCAATAGATTCATACAGAGGAATTTTAGGGTCTAGTTAAATTTACCGGAGATATAAAAAGAACTACTAGTTATTAGGTTATTTTGTTAGTAAAGCTCATAAGACTGTTGACGGGAAAACAGCGTCAACAGTCTTATGTCAGTAATCCGCAGAGAAGTACCTCTTAAGGCATCATACCGTATAAAAAAAGGATTCTAAATATAATATAAATGCGTTAAAAATAAATGCATTACATATACATCGGCTCTTTTTTTTGCTATTATATAGAATAATATTTGAAATTATTGATGTGATAGAATTATAGCACTGTGGGGGTACCGGATATAATATGGACATTTTTATTAACATTTTACTGGCTGCAATAGCTTTGGTCGGAACTGTCATATTACTTAAAAAACAAATTAACCTTGGTTTAATTATGCTTATAGATACTGTATTTCTGGCGGTGATAGCAAGGCTGCCTGCAATGAAGGCACTGAAATATTCTTTTGACGGCGCATTTTCAGGAAGTACGCTCAAACTGATACTGATACTTTTCCTTATAATGATGATAGAGAATATAATGAGAAATTCCGGAATGATTAAAACCATGGTGGAAAGCCTTAAGGAAATAGTCGGTAGCAACAGGCTTGCAGCGGGTATGATGCCTACAGTTCTAGGGCTGCTTCCTTCCCCCGGAGGAGCGCGCTTTTCCTGCCCGATGGTTGAGGAAATAACAAAGGAAAACACAGACCAGGCCAATAAATCCTTCATTAACTACTGGTTCCGGCATGTATGGCTGGACGGGTTCATCCTTTATCCCGGGGTCATACTTGCAGCTGAGCTGCTCAAAGTATCTGTAATCAGTATGTTTCTTCACCTTTTGCCATTTATGCTGGTTAGTGTGGTTGCCGGCTCGATATTTGGATTATCCAAAGTAAAAAAGGAAGAGATCAAAAAGACAAGGCCAATGGCGGAAAGCATGAAAACCTTTTTGATTTCGCTATTGCCTGTGATTATTGTAATAGTTGCCTATATATCTTTGCTGAATGTAACCGGATTTTCACTGGAGATAGCGGCAGGCTCGGTGATGACCGCGCTTCTTCTTATTAAGAGATATTCATTTAAAATGCTGTTGAAGACAGTCAAAGAAGCATTTCCTGTAAAACTGGTCCTTATTATTGTCGGAGTAATGGTGTTCAAAGAGGTGCTGCTTGAGTCGGGCGCAATTGATGAGCTTCCCGCATTGATGGGCAGTTACGGCATTCCTGTTGAAATACTTTATATTCTGCTGCCCTTAGCCGGCGCTTTTACATCAGGTATCACGATCAGTTACGTTTCACTGACCTTTCCAATACTCATCACTCTGGGGATCGGCGGTAATCTCTGGTTTGCATCGGTGGCTTATGTTGCAGGCTTCATCGGAACAATGTCAACGCCGCTGCATCTTTGCGCCGTCATGACTGCTGACTTTTTCAAATCTTCTCTCAGCAATCTCCTTAGACGGATTATGATAGCCGAGATTCCGCTTCTCCTGATCATCATATTGGTTTTGTTCATAATATCATAAGAGACAGGATTATCACATGAGAAAGATGCTTCGTCAATCCATATTTGGCATACAACTTAAGTGACTTTTTCGTAATGCCAGTGTATAATGGATTTGATTGATCTTTACGTTTAATGCTATTATCGGCAGGTGATTATATGGATTACGGATTCGTCAGGGTTGCTGCGGCGGTGCCGCGGCTGAAGGTAGCTGATTGCGGGTATAATGCATCCAATATTGTAAATATGATAAAAAGCGCCGGTGAGGCAGGCGTGCAAATAGTAGTTTTTCCTGAGCTCTCAATCACGGGTTATACCTGCGGCGACCTTTTCCATCAGCATGCCCTGCTGCATGAAGCCCTGAAGCAACTGGAAAAAATCCTGGCCGCTGCGTCGTCTATTGACATTGTTTCCATTATCGGTTTGCCGGTCCAGGTGGATAACCAGCTTTTCAATTGCGCTGCCGCCATTCAAAAAGGGAAAATCCTGGGGATCATCCCCAAGACTTATATACCAAACTACAAGGAATTCTATGAGGAAAGGTGGTTTGCTTCCGGAACCGGGGCTTTAAGCAGCACTATAAAGATCCTTGGACATGAAATCCCTTTCGGCGCCGATCTGCTTTTTGAATCAGACAGTCTGTATAAGATATGTTTTGGAATAGAAATATGTGAGGATCTGTGGGTGCCCATCCCTCCAAGCTCATACCAGGCAGTGGCTGGGGCAGCCTTGCTTTTTAACCTGTCAGCCAGCAATGATCTGATAGGTAAACATGAATATAGAAAAGAGCTTGTAGCTCAGCAGTCGGGCAAATGTGTCGCAGGATATGTTTATACCTCCAGTGGAATAGATGAATCGACAACTGACGTCGTATTCGGCGGACATGCCATTATTGCGGAAAACGGAGGGATCCTGGCCCAGTCTGAAAGATTTCAAAGAACGGAACAGCTTGTGATTTCCGATATTGATATACAGCGTCTGTCCAACGATAGATTCAAGAATACCAGCTTCATGGAAGCCCTGCCTGAAATAACTTTTAGGAAAATAATATTCAAGTCTGCCGACGCTGAGTTGAAAAGCATTCACAGATTTATTGACCCGCATCCCTTTGTTCCTGCAGATATAAATACCAGGGATAAACGGTGCGGTGAAATTTTTGCCATACAGACGGCAGGACTTGCCAAGAGACTTGAGCACACCCATATACAAAAGGCCGTAATCGGGATATCCGGGGGACTTGATTCCACACTGGCTCTGCTTGTCGCAGTCAGGACTTTTGATTTGCTTGAAATACCGCGGGAAAATATTATTGCAGCTACCATGCCCGGATTTGGCACTACCGATATAACCTATACCAATGCCTTGCAGCTAATGAAGTCTTTGAATGTGAGCGTAAAAGAAATTGACATTAAAGCGGCCTGTTTGCAGCACTTTAATGATATTGGCCACGATTCGTCGGTATATGATGTGACTTATGAAAATGTGCAGGCCAGAGAACGCACTCAGATCCTCATGGATATGGCAAACAAGCTTAACGCCCTTGTAATAGGGACCGGCGACCTTTCCGAGCTGGCTTTGGGCTGGTGTACCTATAATGGCGACCATATGTCAATGTATGCGGTAAATTGCAGCATACCCAAAACACTTGTCAAATACCTTGTGAAGTGGGTCGCGGACAATGTTGCGGAAAAATCGGCGTCCGATGTATTGCAAAGTGTCCTTGAGACTCCCATAACACCCGAATTGCTTCCCCCTGATGCAACTGGAAAAATTATGCAGAAAACAGAAGATATCATCGGCCCCTATGAATTGCATGATTTTTTCCTGTATCATACCATAAGGTACGGAGCCCCTCCTGAAAAGGTTCTTTTTCTGGCGCAACAAGCTTTTACCGGCAGGTATGCCG
>VEPD01000055.1 GCA_012027035.1 Ruminiclostridium sp.
ATTTCCCGAATCTATATTTAATAGCCTTTTTCAGACATGAATCCGCACACATGCCGCAGAGGATGCACTCGTCATTATTCATTTCACTGCTTTGCACCATTTTATTCACTTCAAGACTCATGGGACACTGTTTAGTACATAGATTGCAATGGGTACACCTTTCTTTGTCGGCATAAAGCCTTAAAGATGGATATTTTAAACTGTTTCTCAGTTTTGTCCCTATAATCATGAAAGGAGCCATCCAGCATAAATAATGGCAGCCTGCGCGCCTTCCGGCAACTAAAGCCATAATCGTAAGCAGGGCTACAAAAAAGTAGTATATGATATATGCCTGCGGTTCAGCTACCGATATACCGTGATTAGTATAGTACAGGAAATTTATTGATTTTATACCGCCGGAAGATGCAAATGCCAGAATAACCCCGCTTATCCACGGCACCCATATGAAGTACTTTATCCAATTACGCCTCCCGCCTTTCGCCCTTTTATCGGATGCAACGGCACAGCAATCCTGCAATCCCCCGGCAGGACACAGCCATCCGCAAAATGCCCTTCCAAAAATAAGGGATGAAACAAACATTGCAGAGAATACAATAAAGCTGCCGGATATGATTCCGTCCAAACCGCCCTGTATGATAAGATATGGAGACAGATAATATATTGTAACCGGAAATAACAAAAATGATATTAGTATTATTATCTTTCTTGTTTTTTGTCTTTTCATAATCTCATACCCCTTTACTGATTAATTTTTGAAGTAATAATTCCGCCTCGTCAGCCCAATCCATATATGCTTTATAAACATATACCCCGAATAATGCCGTCAATAGATAATAATGATGATCGGCGCTTTCTCCCAGAACCTTCTCAAGGCTTCCCTTGAAAAGCTCCATTGTTTTAAGGTTTCTTTCACTCCTGATGTGAAATTCCTTAATTTTTTTAATGTTTTCCTCAACCGGCAAAAGGCTTCCGAAAAAGAGCTTTAAAAGAATTTCATATTTAACATATTCCTTTCCTGCAGGGTTTGAAAGCCATGCTGTCAGCTTTGCCCTGCCGTGTTCTGTTATATAATAAACTATTCGGTCCGGTCCTTTACCAGTGGTTGTTTTTTTCGTTACATCCCCATCCTTTTCCATTATTCTTAATGTTGGATAAATTTGCCCATAGCCTATGTCCCAAAATTTGTTGATAGATATGTCTATTCTTTTCTTTATGTCATATCCGCTCATAGCTTCATGTGTCAGCAATCCAAGGATAGCATAGACAGTAGTATTTTCCTTGGCCATTTCAAGCCCCTCCTATATCATGTTGATATACTGTAAAATAAACTATATCATCCTGATATAGCATTGTCAATATATAACACAAAGCATCGTTCTGGAAAGGTTTTACGAAATATATTGATTCTGCTTTGGTAGAATTACCTCAAAAAAAGAAAAACCATTACTGGTCTTCCCTCATTCAAGATATCCAACTATATGGTTTGATTTGTCTATACGCTGCATATCACTTTATTATAAAATGCCACATATCCATATGTTTTATGCTTTGCCGTCGCAGCCAAGTACGTTCACAAGCTTGTTTTTGACCAGTTCCTTGATGGCTGCCCTCGCAGGTGAGAGATATTGCCTGGGATCGAAATGGCTTGGGTTCTCTGCGAAATACTTTCTTATGGAAGCAGTCATCGCAAGCCTTAAGTCTGAGTCTATGTTGATCTTGCAAACTGCCATTGCGGCCGCTTTACGGAGCATTGCTTCAGGAACCCCCTGCGCGCCCGGCATGTTTCCGCCGAACTTGTTGATCATTTCGACAAATTCCGGAATTACCGATGAAGCGCCATGCAGAACTATCGGGAAACCCGGAAGTCTTTTCTGAACCTCTTCAAGTATATCGAATCTCAGTCTTGGTTCGCCCTTGAACTTGAATGCTCCATGGCTTGTGCCTATAGCTATTGCCAGTGAATCAACGCCTGTTCTCTTAACGAATTCTTCTACCTGACCCGGATCTGTAAAAGCGGCATCCTTATCTGATACGTTTACTGCATCCTCAATACCGGCCAGTTTACCCAGTTCGCCTTCTACGACCGCTCCCTTTTCGTGTGCATAGTCGCAAACCTGCCTGGTGAGTCTGATGTTTTCTTCAAAAGGATAGTGTGAACCATCGATCATAACCGAGGTAAATCCACCGTCAACACAGGATTTGCAAAGCTCGTAGGTATCGCCGTGATCAAGGTGTACGCATATCGGCAAGCCTGTTTCAATCAGGGCTGCTTCTATAAGCTTCATCAGGTAAGTATGATTCGCATACTTTCTTGCACCTGCGGAGACTTGAAGAATCAGGGGCGCTTTGACCTCCTTGGCAGCTTCGGTGATACCCTGGACTATTTCCATATTATTGACATTGAATGCGCCAATAGCGTATCCGCCTTCATAAGCTTTTTTAAACATTTCTTTTGTTGTAACCAATGGCATATAAACAGCTCCTTTGCTTGTATTTTATAAAATAACTTATTTTGTGCAATATATGTAATTTGAATTGTTACAAAATTGACATATTAATTTTACCAGATTTCGACTTAAAATCAAGGATTAATTTATAAAAAAATATTCCAACTATTTTACAACACGGAATGTTTTATTGATGTTGGATAAAGTAATCATACGAGCTCCTTTTTTTATTAAGCAAAATAAAACATTTATCTTTCAGAAATCCTTACTTGCAGTATCGATTTACTCCTGATGATCTATCCTGAAATAATCCAGCACCTTTTTAAATTTATCCTGCGCAGAAAGGCAGGTGTCCGTCAGATAGCCTTTTTCCGTGTTCCACTCCTTGAGACCCCGATAATAAAACATCTTGATCTCATCTTCAATGATAAACGGAACGATATTGTATTTCAGGCACTCCTTGAGCATAATCAGTCTACCAACCCTGCCATTGCCGTCTCGAAACGGATGAATGCGCTCAAATCGAACATGGAAATCAATAATATCTTCCAGCTTTTTATTTTCGATGGCGTTGTATTCTGTAAGCAATGTTTTCATTTTATCCCGGACTTCTTCCGGCAGCACTGTTTCCATACCGCCAACCTCATTCGGCATTTTTTTATAATCACCAACCGCGGACCAATCCTTACGATTATCGCTTGTTCCGGTTTTCAAAATCAAGTGAAGTTCTTTGATCAGCTTTTCCGAAAGGACACGTTTAGCATTATCAATGACTGTGTCGATACAACGGAAGTGATTCGCCGTTTCGATCACATCATCCACACTCACACTTTCACTTTCGATGCCGATGGTGTTGGTTTCAAAGATGTAACGCGTCTGATCGTGGGTAAGACGACTGCCTTCAATATGATTGGAGTTGTAAGTCAGATCGATCTGCACCTTTTGATAGATACCACCCGATAAATGATTTCTTTTTTCGGTCTGCAACATTTCGAGAAGCGTATGAGGCATGCTCTGCTTTTTGTTTGCACGTTCGGGCTTTTCGGCGTTTTCCGGGATGTTCCATGTCTTGCCTGTAAGGAATGCGCCTTCTATACGACCTGCGGCGCAGTAGCCTCTGACACTGCGCTCAGAAATATTCCATTTGTCAGCGATTTGTGCGACGGAAAGATATTTCATACCGCGCCTCCTTAATTTGTTGCTTTTATTGTATCACATTATCGGCAATAAGTCAAATGCATGCTAATTATATATTCATTATTTCTTGCCGATATCGGCAAGAAATATACCGCCGATAATTCGACGGTATATGAAAAAACTTTACAAAATTGGCATATTAATTACCAGATTTCGGCTTAAAATCAAGGATTAATTTATAAAAAATATTCCTGGTATTAATTCTGCTTTGCTCCGAATAATAAAAGTGACTGTATATAAAGGAGGTATTTAAATATTATGCATACTATGTGGAAAGGATCTATCAGCTTCGGCCTTGTAAACATACCGGTCAAAATGTTTGCGGCTACCGAGGACAAGGATATAAGATTCAGGAATATCCATAAGGAATGCCATACAC
>VEPD01000205.1 GCA_012027035.1 Ruminiclostridium sp.
CCTGTTGTAATAAAGCTTCATGAAGATAAACTTATAAAGAATATTTTTGAAGATTTGCTCAATTCATTGAATAATTCCTTTGATGTAGCCGATGAGTTTATGGTTAAAAGCAATTTACTGAAGTTGATGTCATATTATATCAATGCTTGCGAAGATAATGTTAAAATCCTGTCATCATCCCCTGCGGCTGAGTTACAGCCTATAATCGATCATATTGAAAAGAATCTTTCCAGTGAAATGACTGTAAACCAGCTTGCAAAAATTGTTAATCTGCAACCCAATTATTTTTCTGATAAATTCAGAAAAATAATTGGGCTATCTCCAATAAAATATATTATACAGAAAAGGATTGAAAAAGCTAAAATCCTATTGTCACTATCCAATAAACAAATGAGTGAAATTGCTGATGAAACAGGCTTTTCTGATCAGTTCCAGTTTTCCAGCCTGTTTAAAAAATATGCCAACATGTCTCCGTCGGAATTTAGAAATTCTTATAAAACCACAAATAATCCTTAAGTTAATGAATGGCGCCCTGTGTAACCATGCGTTAAACTATAGATGTATGAGTTAATATATCGATTTTTTAAGAGAGGTTTGAAATGAGTTACGAACGTGGATGGAGCGCTCTGAATCTTGAAATGACCGACAGGATTCCTAAAACGGAATTTGTAGATCATGACGAGTATATCAGGAAAATAACCGGGTTGGATCCGAGAAACCCTGAACAGATAACCGGTATCGGTCCTTCTTTGGCAAATATTCTGGATTTCGATTACATATGGTCCACTTATGAAATGCCGATCGTCAAAGGAAGAATTACATCCATGGGGCATGCTGTTTGGAGTGACAGTACCGGCAACTATCAAGACAACGCTTGCTGCATGTTTAATGATACTGAAGAGGTGTTGGATTTCGACCCCGTTGAGGAATATGGAATACCTGATAAAAAGGATATAGTTAAGTCATTTAAAGAATATTATGAAAAAGGACAAAATAAGGATTATCCGAACAGCGTTTTTACCGGAGGAAGATATAATACGATTTTCAGCGCCTGTATCCGCACATTTGGTTGGGAAATGTTCCTTTCGTCCGTCCCATATGACTATGAAAGATTTGACAGGGTCCTGGAAGGTTTTTACCGTATAACGCAGGCAGAGGTTGAGGCATGGATCGATGTCGGTATAAAGGTATATAACGTTCATGATGATATTTGCTGGACCGCCGGACCGCCATTCCACCCTGACTGGTACAGGAAGTATATTTTCCCAAGGTATAAAAAGATGTGGGCTCCGTTAAAGGATGCAGGCATTAAAATAATTTATACTTCCGACGGTACATATACTCAGTTTTTTGACGATATTATTGCCGCAGGCGCCGACGGCCTGGTCATGGAACCTACAAACCCACTGCAGTGTTTTCTTGAAAAATACGGAAAGACAAAAGTTGCCATGGGGAATATAGACTGCCGGATTCTACAGTTCGGTTCCAAAAAAGAAATATATCAGGAAGTTAAACGCTGTGCGGATCTGGGAAGGAACTGCCCCGGATATTTCTTTAATGTCAGCAACCATATACCGAACGGTATTCCTATAGAAAACATAGAGTATTATTTTGAACTGATAGATAAACTCGGAAAAAGATAAAATTCAAGGGTGATCATACAAAATACCGTTATTGGTTAGAACTACACATAAATGATGGAAAGCAGGATTAAAGTCTATGAAATCAAGAGAGCGTGTTTTAAGGGCAATTAACAGGCAGGAAACCGATAGGGTTCCATTTGGCCTTTTTGGCACATCCGTCGAAAATGAAGAAAGAATAAGGAAGTATTTAAATGCCTCATCCAAAATAGAAATGTATAATACTATAGGACTGGATATATGGCACTTTTTCACGCCATTGAAATATGTCGGAAAACAAAGGTATTACAAGGGAGAGAAAGCGGATTTTTGGGGAATAACCCAGAAAGCTTATGATGACGGTGATTCAAGCGGCCAGCGTCCGCTGGCGGAGGTCTTATCGGTAGACGAGGTTGAAAGCTACCAGTGGCCTGATATAAAAGATTTTGACTCAACTGATTTCGAAAAACAATTATGGATGTATGATGAGTTTGCA
>VEPD01000282.1 GCA_012027035.1 Ruminiclostridium sp.
CGGCATCCGTGCCGAAGGGTAACGGCCGCATTCCAGCATCGCCAGGACAAACAACCTGCAGCCATTCCTTCACATGACGCATTTATTCGCAGCCATGCCCACCCATCTTGCTTATAGTGACAGCAGGTTGACAGGAGGGCGGAGATAGCGTCAGCCTTGGAATGTAGTATTGCGTATAATCATACAATTGTGAAGAATTAAACTTTACACAAATTCTTCGGGCTTATCCTTATTGAGCCCGAATTCATACAGAAGAGCTTCGGCAATGCGTCTGGAGGCCATACTGTCGCCATAAGGGTTTACGGCTTTTGCCATCTTGGAGTACTCATTGTCATCCTCCAGCAGCTGACTTGCGAGATTGAATATCATATCCCTGTCCGTGCCGGCCAGTTTGACAGTTCCGGCTTTTACGGCTTCCGGCCTTTCAGTTTCATTTCTCAGGACCAGCACAGGTTTTCCCAGTGACGGGGCTTCCTCCTGCAGGCCTCCTGAATCGGTCAATACCAGATAGGATATATCCATCAGGTTGTGCATATCCTGCACGCCAAGGGGAGCTATAAGCTTCACCCGCGGGTGGCTTCCCAGAATTTTGCAGGCGGTTTCCTGAACGGCCGGGTTCAAATGTACCGCGTATATTATTTCCACATCAGGATGTTTATCTGCAATATCCCGTAGCGCCAGACAAATATTTTCCAGGGGTTTGCCCAGATTTTCACGCCTGTGGGCGGTCACTGCAAGGATTCTTTGTCCTTTAAAATCGGTTTTCTTCAATATTGCATCTTTGAAGGCATAATCTTTTTTTATAGTGGTCTTTAACGCATCGATTACCGTATTGCCTGTTATGTATATTTTCGCAGCTTTTACACCCTCGGCCAGCAAATTATTCCTATTTGTCATTGTTGGGGCGAAATGCAGATCGGAAAGTGCTCCTGTCAGCTTCCGGTTCATTTCTTCAGGAAAGGGGGAATACTTGTCAAAGGTTCTCAAGCCGGCTTCTACATGCCCGACGGATATTTGCCTGTAAAAAGCCGCAAGGGAAGCAACGAAGCAAGTGGAGGTATCACCGTGCACCAGGACGATTTGCGGCTTTTCCTTATTAAAAACACCGCTCAAACCTTCCAGAGCGTTGATTGTTATTTGCTCAAGAGTCTGTCTTTCCTGCATTATGTTTAAATCGTAGTGAGGTGATATCTGAAATATATCGAGTACCTGATCCAGCATTTGCCGATGCTGCGCAGTGACACAGACAACGGATTCGATTCGCTCATGCTTCTCAAGCTCTTTCACAAGCGGCGCCATTTTTACTGCATCCGGCCTTGTGCCGAAAACGGTCATTACCTTTAGCTTACTCATTTTACTGTTCCTTTGGTTGTATTTTCCAGTATTACGGCAGGGTCTGCAGAAGGAGGATCCTTATCGTCGTCTTTCTTCTCGGCTTCCTCTTCATCCGAATCATCTTTCTCATCCTCAAAGCTCCTGCCCATTTCATTCATATATTTTGCTCCGCCTATGACAAATACCGCTACCGCCAGAAGAAGTATAATAGCGCTTATAGCGCCTCTGTCTGCCAGGACTATGGCACACAGGCCAAGCGCGGCGCTGGCTGTATACATTACCACGACTGTCTGACGATGGCTGAGTCCCATATCTATCAGTCTGTGATGAAGATGTCCTCTGTCCGCTTTCATAAATGACTTGCCGTTGGCCACTCTTCTCAGGATTGCGAAGATAGTATCAAACAACGGTAATCCGAGTACCAGGAGAGGAATGGCAATGGATATGGCCGCGTATGTTTTCAGGCCGCCCTGGATGGTTATCACTCCGAGAGTAAAGCCAAGGAAGGCGGAACCTGTCTCGCCCATAAATATCTTTGCAGGATTGAAATTATAAGGAAGGAATCCCAGGGTTGAACCTGCAAGCGCAGCCGTTAACACTAATGTGTAGATTTTTGTACCAAAATCCAGATCCTGCCTCAATAAGGATACAAAAAATAACGAAAGCGAACAGATGGAGGCCACTCCCGCTGCAAGGCCGTCCAGTCCGTCTATGAGGTTTATGGCGTTTGTTATGCCGACGATCCACAAAATAGTAAGAGTATAGGATATAAACGGGCTGAATACCGTATAGTTCGAAGCGACAAAAGGATTGGTGATTCCCATGATTCTTGTGTCGGATATGAATACGACGGCAAATGCCGCCGCAAGCTGGAATGCTAATTTAATCCAGGCTCTGAGCCGCTTTAAATCATCAAGTACGCCCATCAGCGAGATTACGGCAATACCTGCCAGTATCCCAATCAGATCCAGGTTTGGAGTGAACATCTTCGCAGGCAGTATCGTACTGAACAGGACTGAAACCAGAAATCCAACGATAATGGCAGCGCCGCCCATCAGAGCTATCGGTTTTTTATGCATCCTCCTGTCATCCACGGGCACATCTACCGCTCCAAGCCTGAAGGCAAGCTTTCTGGCTATGGGAGTGGAGGAGAAGGCAATAATGAAAGCCAGGACAAAGGTTATTAAATATTCCAGATATTCCATACTTAGCCAAACACCTTCTTGCTGATTATAGTCTGACGACCCTTATTCCGGATTCCTTAAGCAGTTCCATTGCCAGTTCGTCGGGGTAGTCGCCTTTAAAAATTATCTTCTTGATGCCTGCATTTATGGCCATTTTTGCACACAAAACGCAGGGTTGATGCGTTACATACAATGTTCCGTCTTTTACGCTTGTACCCGAGTAAGCTGCCTGCACCAGAGCATTCTGCTCGGCGTGGATTGCCCTGCATAGCTCATGCCTCTGGCCTGAGGGGATTCCCAGCTTTTCCCTTAGACAGCCGATTTCGGTACAATGCTTACAGCCTACCGGAGCGCCATTATAGCCGGTTGCAAGAATACGCTTGTCTTTAACGATAAGAGCGCCAACCTGGCGTCTTATACAGGTAGAGCGGGTTTTAATAAGTTCAACGATCTCCATGAAATATTCGTCCCATGACGGCCTCATACATTTGCCTCCTTATATCATTATCCTATCAACCCGTTTAAGGCTGGCAGAGAACTTACTCAAAAGTATTGGACTTGAAAACTGCCTACTTGGTTCCAAAGAGCCTGTCGCCTGCGTCGCCAAGACCGGGTATTATATAGCCCTGGTCATTCAGCTTTTCATCGACCGATGCGCAGTATATTTCCACATCGGGATGATCCATGTTTATTTTTTCTATACCGGCCTTTGCGGCAATCAGGCACATCAGCTTAATATTGCTCACGCCTTTTGCCTTGATATAGCTTATCGCGGCAGATGCCGATCCACCGGTGGCAAGCATCGGGTCAAGGATCACTATCTCTCTTTCTACCGCGTCAACCGGCAGCTTGCAAAAGTATTCCACCGGCAAAAAAGTATCAGGGTCGCGGTAAAGCCCGATATGGCCCACTTTTGCCATGGGCAGAAGGTTCAGCATTCCGTCCACCATGCCAAGGCCTGCTCTCAGTATAGGGACTATTCCAAGTTTTTTCCCTGAAATGACCTTTGTTTTGGCTATCCCGACGGGTGTTTCTATTTCAACTTCCTTCAGCGGCATGTTTCGTGTTACTTCATAGCCCATCAGCATCGCTATTTCCGATACAAGCTCTCTGAATTCCTTGACTGTAGTGTTTTTGTCTCTAAGAAGAGAGATTTTGTGTTGTATTAATGGGTGATCCAGTATAAAAACATTTTCCAATAATTATAAACCTCCTATAGTTTTATCTTTGCCAATCATTATTTTTTGAGGTATTTTTCGTCCATTTCATTTATCTTTTTCACTCTGGCCGTATGCTTGCCACCCGCAAATGAGGCATTAAGCCAGGTTTCTACTATGTCAAGCGCCAGGCCGAGGCCTATGACTCTGCCTCCCAGAGCAAGAATATTGGCATTATTGTGTTCTCTGCTCATCTTTGCCATGTAACTGTCGGTGCAAAGTGCAGCTCTTATTCCGGGAACCTTGTTTGCAGCTATAGAAATACCTATGCCTGTCCCGCAAATGATGATCCCTTTCTCGAATTCACCGCTGCCCACTGCTTCTGCCACAGTTTTTCCGTAATCCGGATAATCTACCGGGTTTTTACCGTCGCATGCACCGAAATCCTTATATTCCAACCCCTTAGAACTCAAATACTCAATTATTCCGGTTTTTAAACCGTAGCCGGCATGGTCGCTTCCAATTGCAATCATTAATATTTCCTCCGCTCTATATTTTATAGCATTGATTTATCAAAGTCAAAACAACTTCCACTTTTTTTTATGATGCCTGTGAGCTTTTCCACGGCCTCCTTTATTTCATGGGCACACAAGCTGTATGTATGGATCGGACTTCCGTAGGGGTCGGTTATATCAAGGCTGCCGCTATGATTTTGTGAATGATATGTACCGGCCTGCCCATTTTTAACGAATTCTTTCAATGTATACGTTTTTCCAATGGCCTCCGGATATCGGGAAATGAGATATTCCTTCTGTTGGCCGGTCATTGTCAGTATTAGAAAAGCATCAAATATTTCTTTTCCATCCAATGCAGACGCAGCATGACCTGAAATGTCAATTTTCCATTCGGACATCATAACATCAATTGAATGACTGCCGGCACGATCTCCAGACAATATGGATATACCGGCGGATGACGCAGAAAATCCGGATGACAATTCAGGGTCCGATTCAAGCGCGGATCTCATAAATCCCTCTGCCATCGGACTTCTGCAAGTATTACCTGTACATACAAATAAGATATTTTTCATATAGTCAGCTTCTTTCAAAAGGAAACATTCAAAAGGGGACATTCCTTGCAATGGTCTTTGAAGGTGTGTCCCCTTACCTTTATACCTTCACCACATTATAGCCTGAAGCCTTTATAAGCCTGTTCATAACAGCAAAGCCGATTCCACGGTCTTCTATGGACTCGGCAAGGATAACCTGTACATTCTGATCGTTAAACTCCCTCAATATATGGAAAAGTCTGGAGGCAATTGTATCCGGATTTTTTCTGCTGCCCATGGTAATTACATCAATGCCTTTATAACAGTCCACGGTTTCATCTGTTGCCAGGACTATGGACTTTATTCCATTACCGGTATTCTGCCGGTATATCCTGCTTATTTCCTTGCAGACTTTTTCCGGCTTTCCTTCAAAGAGAACAATACGGGCTTCCGGAGCGTAGTGCCTGTATTTCATCCCGGGTGATTTCGGAACATGCAAACCTGCTTCACTATCCATAAGCGAAGGGCATATATCAACTCTGCCAATCACGGATTCCAGCTGTTCGCGGGTTATTCCGCCCGGCCTCAGAATGACAGGTATCGGTGAAGTAATATCCAGAACTGTTGATTCAAGACCTACTTCTACACTGCCACCGTCTATTATAATATCTACTTTTCCGTCCAAATCATCAATGACGTGCCTGGCGCATGTGGGACTGGGTTTTCCCGAGCTGTTGGCGCTTGGCGCCGCTACAGGGACGCCTGCTTTTTGTATCAGTGCAAGGGCGACAGGGTGGGAAGGCATACGTATGGCAACGGAATCAAGGCTGGCTGTAACTATGTCGGGTATCGCGGAAGATCTGGGCATAACAAGTGTCAGGGGTCCCGGCCAGAAAACTTTTATCAGATGTTCCGAAACCTCCGGCTTTAATGCGGTAAGCCTGTCCAGATCCCTGCTATCGGCTATGTGCACTATAAGCGGATTGTCGGAAGGCCTTCCCTTGGCCTTGAATATACCTGAAACAGCAGACCCGTTTGTTGCATCTGCTCCAAGACCATACACCGTTTCAGTAGGAAAAGCCACTAAACCGCCATTTCTGAGAACTTCTGCCGCATGCTGAAGCTTGTCCGGTTCGGGGTTATTTATATTGATTTTAATTATATCCGTTTTCAAAATACCGTCTCCTATGTACAATGGATCGAAATGCTATTAATTCAGCACTGATACTATTATACCACAAATCATCCCTGCCACATTCCCTAATGAAGAAAGTCTTCCAAGATACATCCTTTTTGATTCGGGGACTAATTCTCCGTATACTATGTAAAGCATGGCGCCTCCGGCAAAGCCCAGACATACGGCAATAAAAGCGCTGGAGATACCGCTCAGCACGGATCCGAACAAGGCGCCCAGACCCATTGGCACGCCTGAAAGCACAGTCAAGGCAAAGGCTCTGATTCTGGAAAACCCGCCCGCTCTCATAGGTACGGCCATTGCAATTCCTTCCGGTATGTCATGTATCATTATGACGGCCGTAATGGTGAATCCCAGGCTGGCGGACGCTTCAAATCCCGAACCTACGGCGAAGCCTTCCGGAAAATTGTGCAGGGCAATGGCTATGGCCATAAGGATTCCAGCCCGTAAAAGTCCTTTATTCCTGCCTGATTTCAATATCCGGGAATTTTTTATGGTGTTTTCTATTACGACTATGGTTACTACCCCAAAAATCACGCCTGTGATGGTATATAAAACTCCGCCGTGTTCAAAGGCTTTGGGTATAAGCTCAAAGCAAACGACAGCCGTCATCAGGCCTGCTGAAAATTCCAGAATAACGCACAGGATCTTGTTTGAAATCCTGTTCACGAAGAATGCCGCCAATCCTCCGATGCCGGTACCGGTTATACCGGAGAGAAGGCCGAGAATAGTGATATTTAAAATATGATTCATAGCGCCTCGAAATAGAAACTGTAGTACTTATTCTATTCCGAAGGCGCCGCCAATATTATATCAATAAAATCGCAAGACATGGTATTCTTAAGGTTTTGCAAAATATACCGGTTGCCGGCGGAATGTCTCATATCAATCTTTATCGTCACTTCCACTGCCAAGTTTTTCAGACTGATCGGCGGTAATCAGTGAATCAATTATTTCATCCAGACCGCCATCGGCAATTTCATCTATCTTGTAAAGCGTCAATCCTATACGGTGGTCGGTGACTCTGCCCTGAGGGAAATTATAGGTCCTTATCCGCTCGCTCCTGTCGCCGGTTCCCACCTGGCTTTTGCGGGCTTTTGCAATTTCCGAATCCTGCTGCTGCTGAGCGGCGTCATATAGTTTTGAACGCAGAACCTTCATAGCCTTGTCTTTGTTCTTGAACTGTGATCTCTGATCCTGGCAGGTTACAACTATTCCTGAAGGCATATGTGTTATCCGGATAGCCGAGTCGGTTTTGTTTATGTGCTGTCCGCCGGCTCCCGACGCTCTATAGGTGTCAATCTGCAAATCATTGGGGTTTATATCAACGTCAACCTCATCCACCTCGGGTAATACCGCCACAGTAACCGTAGAGGTATGAATCCTTCCGCTGGATTCGGTGGAAGGAACTCTTTGCACCCGGTGGACGCCGCTTTCGTATTTCAATTTACTGAAGGCGCCCTTTGCTTCAATAGAAAACACTATTTCCTTGAAGCCGCCTATTTCCGTTTCGTTTGCATCCAGAATTTCAGTCTTCCAGCGGTTGCGTTCGGCATATCTTGTATACATCCTGAAAAGCACGCCGGCAAAAAGGGCTGCTTCCTCTCCGCCCGCGCCGCCTCTTATTTCAACGATTACACTGCGTTCGTCATTAGGGTCTTTGGGAAGCAGCAGTATCTTCAATTCCCTGGATACCTGCTCAAGCTTTTCTCTGGCGTCTTCGAATTCCGATTGGACCATTACCCGGAAATCCTTGTCCAATGTGTCATCCAGAAGCTCTCTTGCTTCTTTTATATCTTTGCCAACTTTTTTATATTCCCGGTACTTTGCAACAATCTCTTCCAGATCAGAGTGCTCCTTCATCAGCTTCCGGTATTCATCCTGATTATCAAGTATCCGGGGATCACTAAGTCTCTGGTTTATCTCTTCGTACCTGTTTTCTGTGACTTCCAGCCTGTCAAACATGTTACACCTCGTGGAATTTTGATGAGGCGTCCCGCAATGCGGAATCTGCCTGAAATCAGAGGGGCCCGACGCCCCCGGGATTTTGTTCACCGGCTTATTATAGCATATATGGATTTTTTTATCCAGAAAAATGCATGAAAAAGCGGTATGGTTTGAACCATACCGCTTTTGCGCCTTTAAGGGCTTGTCCGGCAATAACTGTACCAAGCATTCCGGCTGATTTTCCGTTCGGCTTCGTTGTCGTCGGCTTAGATACACAAAGTATCTGCGCCTCCTTCCGCCTTGCCGAACAAAAAATCATCACGGAATCGGATGGCACATTTATTACCAGACAAGCCCTAAGCCCTCACTTTACAACTTCAATATATCCGTTGAGAGTCTCGGCATATATGTTAACCCTAAGAGGGGCGGTGTTGTAAGCGCTGCTCTGTGCATCCACCATTTTATCCGGACTGAAGGATTTGCCCGGATTGCTGTACAGCAGCTCGGGTATCAACAGGTTAATGCCGCCGTTGGTGGTTCTGGCCTGCACCTTGTAGGCCCTGTTTTCCATATCGTTCATATTCGCCTTGATATCGCCGTTTTTTGTCTTCAGTTCCATTGTAATATCTGCGGATCCGTCGATATTTTGTACATTTTCCACGGCAATTTTTCCATTTGCTGTGAATGCGCTAAGCTTCTCAGTCTTGATGTTCTTTATATCAATTATGGAATTTTTGGTATTTATGTTAACTGTCTTTCCTGTGATATAGTTTGCAAACACTTTGGCGTTCTTGGTATCAATCTATACATTTTCGCTGTTGACTCCCATCAGGTCTATCATTGCATTTTTTGTGATGCTTTCAAACTGCTGGGACAGGGTATCTTCCACACTGATTTTACCATTTTTGGTTTCCAGCCTTATTTTATTAAACTTGACTGCCGGAACAAATACTTCGTGAGATACGCTGATAAATTCAGTCTTGTTCAGCTTCAATGTAACTGCATTGCCACTGTCGGAGAAAAGTATCACATCGTCGGTACGGCTTTGCGGGCTGCGGATCTTTGATTTGATTATTATTTTATTTTCCGGGTGCTTCTTGATTGAAATCTGGCCGTTTATTCCTTCCAGATCAAGATCCATACCTTCCCGTACAGCTGCTTCGAAGTTTTTTTCCACTACATTGTAGTTGCCGAAGATGCTGAAAGATCCGGTATCTACAACGCTGCCGACATAATCCACTATTTTATCCACAATTCCGAAGGTGGTGGAAGCAACATTTTTTCCGAACTTTTCAGCCTTTGAACTGAAATCGTCGACCATCCGGTCAAAGTCTTTTTCATTAATGTTTTTAGTAAATTCCTTTTTCCAGTCGTGAATTCTTTCTCTGAACCTGTTGACTTCATCATAGTAATTTGCCTGCTGTCTCTGCTGACGGTTTGCATTACTATCGCCGGAAGTCTGTTTTTTGTCCCCGTCAAGGGCTTCCAGAAGCTTTGCCGCCTCTTCGCTGCTTATTTTGCCATCCTGCAGCATTTTGAGTATCATCATTCTTTCTTCATTTAACGACATATTAATATCACCCTCCTGATTAATCTTTCTATCATACGATTATGCTTTTTTAATCTGCTGCTTTTTAATCTTTCAGCATTTCAAGCGCCTGTTCCACAGTTAGTTCGCCGCTGTTCAGCTTATCCAGGACCTCTTTCCTCCTGCCCGGTATTTCGGGTTCCGGCTCCGACTTGTAGCCAAGGGATGAGGCTACATCCTCCAATTTATTTTTTACTGTCGGATATGATACGCCAAGTTCTTTCTCCACTTCTTTGATGTTTCCCCTGCATTTTATGAAAGCGTCGATAAATGCTTTTTGCTCATCTGTAAGTCTGCAGAACTTACATAAGTGGAAACGGCCTTCAATGGTTGTGCCGCAATCCTTGCAGCTGATTTTTGCTACTTCGGTATTACTGCCGCACGCCGGACATTTTCCCAATGCTTCTCTAGTCATAAAAACCACCTCTTATATTATTTTGATTATTTTACTGAATATAGTTAATATTATTAATATTAAAATTAATAATATTAACTTACAATAACTATAATATTATTATTCCCAAAGAAAGTCAATATATTTCAAAAAATAAATTAATTAAATTAAAAGGATTATTAATAATATTAATAATCCTTCAAAAATTGTTTATTTATCCTGTAAATTGTTTAAGGTTTAGTGTGAGGCATCAACCTTGTCCCGAATGTTCCGGCGTCAGATTTCTCTCCTGCCCTCCAGGGCTTTAGCGAGAGTAACTTCATCTGCGTATTCCAGATCACCGCCTACAGGAATGCCGTGGGCTATCCTGGTAGTCTTTATACCCAGTGGCTTCAATAGCTTTGATATATACATTGCCGTAGCTTCACCTTCGACATCCGGATTGGTGGCGAGAATTACCTCTCTGATGCTGTTTTCCTTTAATCTCACCAATAATTCCTTGATTTTGATATCATCCGGCCCGATACCTTCCATGGGGGATATGACGCCATGGAGAACATGATACAGGCCTTTGAATTCCCGTGTCCTTTCCATTGCCACGACGTCCCTGGGATCTTCCACGACACAAAAAACCGCTCTGTCTCTGGCGCTTCCGCTACATATGAAGCAGGGGTCGTTATCCGTCAGGTTGTTGCAGACGGAACAGTATTTTATTTTCAATTTGGCATCTTTTATTGCGTTGGCAAGACCCGACGCCTTTTCCAAAGTAAGGTTCAAGACATGAAACGCCAGCCTCTGGGCAGTTTTATGACCTATTCCGGGTAGCTTTTCGAATTCTTCAATCAATTTTGCAACAGGGGCGGCATAATAGCTCATATTTTAGAAAAGACCTCCGAGGCCGCCCATTCCGCCTGTTATTTTTGACATTTCCGAATTGACCATCTCGTCGGCTTTGCGCAATGCTTCGTTAACAGCTGCCAGGATCAGATCCTGGAGCATCTCAACATCATCCGGGTCTACGACCTCCGGTTTTATTACGATCTCCTTAACTTCCTTTTTGCCCGTAGCAGTGACTTTTATTGCGCCTCCGCCCGCCGTTGCTTCAACCGATCTTTCCTTGAGCTCCTCCTGCACACGTTCCATATCCTTCTGCATTTTCTGTGCCTGTTTCATAAGATTCCCCATATTTCCGCCGCCAAAGCCGCCTCCGGGGAAACCACCTTTAGCCATGTTTAAATCCTCCTTGAATCCTTTGATTGATAATACTGATGGATAGTCTTGTATTAACCTATAATAAACGCAAAAAACAAATGCTTATGTAGAATTGGCTTTTTGTGTTTTATTAACGGATATAATTATACAGTATTGTACAGTTATTCCACAAGGGTATTAAAATTTCCTGTGTTATAATGAAATTTACACTATAGCATTATTCGTCGAATATTTCTAATGGGATACCGGCTTTTTCAGCAATACCCCGGGCTTTTTCCACAAACTCGTCCTTCGGTTCGCAGGTGCTTTTAATTTGCTCTCTTCCCGGAGCTTCTTCATCCAGATATTTTATCTTCACCTCTGCACCCAGAACCTTGCCTGCTGTTTCTTGAAGAACTTCTATATGTTCGGCTTTTGCAACTATTGTTTTGTTGAATTTATTACTTTCTTTGAAAACTACGCCCACCAGGTTTTCTGAAAGCCTTACTGCCTTGGTATCTATAAGGAAAGAGTGGAGAGCTCTTCTACCCATGCTTTTGAGTTCATCCAGTACTTTTTGCCATTCAGGCATATAATCTGTTTTTGCCGCCTGAATGGGTGATGGCGTTTTCAATTCCACTGCTTTTACAGGTTTACGGGCTTCTATAGTATTGGCGGATGCCTGTTTTACTTCAGCCTTTTCATTTTGCCGGACAGGGGCCTGGATCATGCCGCTGTCCAGTCTGTTTTCCAGGGCTTCCAGCCTTTCCAAAATACTGCCGTCTATTTTCACAGTCTTGTTTTCACATAATTTAACCAATGTGACTTCAAGCATGATTCTGGGGTTCGTCACCCATTTAAGGCCTGATTCCAGTGTGGAAAGCTCCTTGATTATATAAGTGATTTCCTCCTGTGAGATTTTTTTGCACTGCCCCTTCATTACATCAATTACTTCAGCAGACAAGTCAAGTATCTCTTCCGGCTCGGAAGTCACCTTGCAGACGAGGAGGATCCTGAAATAGTGGACAAGGTCGGATATAAAATGGGCAATATCCTTTCCGTCCGCTACAAGTCGGTCGACGCTGGCAAGTATGTAGCTTACATCCCTGCCGAGTATGCTGTCCGCCAAAGCCGCGATAAAAGTGTCGGTGACTATGCCCACTACAGCAAGAACATCATTGTAGGCAATTACCGGCTTACCAAGGGAAATGCATTGATCAAGCAGGCTTATGGCGGCTCTCAGGGCGCCGTCGGCCATTTTGGCAATAAGCCTGGCTGCATCCCTTTCAAGAATTATGCCGCTTGACGCAGTTATCTCAGTGAGTCTGCCCACAA
>VEPD01000185.1 GCA_012027035.1 Ruminiclostridium sp.
CAGCGAAATAACCATGGTTGTGATGGTATGCCCTGAACCGTTTATTATGCCATTGGATATAAACATTATTGCAAAGAAAATATATGAAGCTCCAACAATCCTGAGATAATGCACCCCTATTTCCAGTATGTCAGGTTCCTGAACAAACATGGAAAGCATCAGCTTTGGAAAAGTAATTATTGCAGCAGACAGGGCAAGGGTTATAATGGAGGTTAGAATTATACCGGAACGGAATATTTCTTTTACTCTCTCAGGCTTGCCTGCTCCCAGATTCTGTCCTGTAAGGGCTGAAACAGCCATACTGAGAGACATGGCGGGCATAAAGACCAGATTTTCTATTCTTTGGGCTGATCCGAAAGCGGCGGTTGCAACTGCTCCAAAGGAGTTAACAAAACCTGTAACAACAAAAACACCTATTGAAATGAGGGATTGCTGAATCATTGATGGAAAGCCGAGCTTGAATAACAGGAATGTCAGATGCTTGTCGATGGATAGCTTTTTGAACTTTATCGCTACAATGTGATTTTTTCGATTTAGATATACCAAAGCAAGAATTAATGCAAAGCTCTGTGCTATAAGTGAAGCATAGGCGGCTCCATCCAGTCCAAGTTTCGGGAAGGGGCCGATACCAATTATCATAAGGGGGTCAAGAATTGCATTTAGAGCAAGACCGATACCCATAAAAATGAGAGGTGTTACAGTATCTCCTATTCCTCTGAGGATGGAGGAAATCAGAAAAGTCATAAAGAGCAGGACAAAGCCTGCAAGGGTTATCTTAAGGTAGCTTGAAGCCATTATAAAAACTTCTTCGGGTGTTCCCATTGTTTTTAGCAGCCAATCACTGGATAGTATTCCTGTGATTGTGAGCAGCAAGCCTCCGATGATTGAAATACTGAAGGAATTGTTGATTACTTTTTCAACCATAGCGTAGTCCCTGGCGCCATAATATTGTGATACCAGTATGGTTGTAGCCAGAGTAGCTCCGGCTGCCAGTGCTATCAGTATGAATATGATAGGAAAGCTTACAGCGGTAGCAGCGACTGCGTCAGGGCCGACTTTGTTTCCTACCCAGACGGTATTTACGATTCCATAGCCGGTTTGAAGCACGTTGCCCAAAAGCATTGGAAGGGAAAAGGTGATCAAATGCTTTGGGATACTGCCGATTGTTAGATCCTTGCCAAATTTATTACTCATTTTTTCTCCCTCACATAGAAGTCTGTTTAATGTCCCACCAATTTTCCGATAACCTCAGTTGTGTATATTATATCTGCGGAGGAGGTCCGGTAGTTTGTAACCAGCCTCATTATTCCATTGTCAGGAGGGTTTGCCTTAATACTTTTTTCCTGTAATAATGCTATTATAAATCTGAGAGGTGCATAGCACAACATAAAAATATAAATTACCGGAATTTCATTTATGAATATAAAATGGTACGCTGAAGGCCCTGGCTTACCTTTGGTAAAGCTGCTAAATAATCATTGCTAAAATGTATCAAGCAAAATACATTAATCATAATGCATCAATAGTCTCTTCAAATGTAAAGTAGTTATGTAACCTTTTCGTAATCACTGCATATAATGTATAAAACGATTTAAAAGCACTTTGGTATCAAGGAGTGTGCATTAATGCAGGAAAATAATTATTATAGACAACCTCAGCCTTTTCCCGGCGGTATGCCGGGAGGCTTTTTAGGACAATTTTTTGGATTTCCACAAATGCTTCCCTCCGGCCAGCCTGGAGGCGGATCCCCATTTGGAATGCCTGGAGGCGGCCCCCCCTTCGGCCAACCCGGAGGTCCGCCGTCAGGTCCGCCGCCGTCATTTGTGCCCTCTCAGACGGCTGCACAGCAGGGAGTCGGGATACTTGCCATTAACCCGGGAGCCATAAGGCCTTGCAGATTCAGATATGTTTATCTGTGGCTGGATAACGGGCAGCAGTTCTGGGCGTGGCTTGTTTTTGTGGGATCAAGGTCGGTTGCCGGATGGAGATGGTTAGGCTTCAGATGGGTCTACTTTGGAATTGACCTTGACAGAATAGAGTCGTTTGTCTGTTATTGATATCCCCTTCACATTACTCAGATGCATGAATCAAATGCATCTTTTTTTTGTCACTAAAACCTGATAGCCTGCCTTAAACCCCTAAAATCCTGATATTCAGGGACTTGATTTTTGTTTTTATATGTGTTAAAATATCACTTGTCTAATTTTTGAGACATTGAATGTGGATAGTAACTTTATAAATTATGATTTTATCTGGTTTCTAGTCTCTGTTCTCTGTTCTCTAATACGGAGGTGCTTTTCTTGACTGCATGGCAAATAATAGTTACGCTGGTTCATATACTGTTTGCAATATCGATAATTATCATTGTTCTGTTACAATCAGGTAAATCCTCAGGACTTTCCGGTGCAATTGCCGGAGGCGCGGAGACTTTCTTCGGAAAGAACAAGGGCAGGACGATAGATGCTTTACTCAGCAAGTATACTTCATTTGCAGCTATAGCTTTCCTGATTACATCATTGGTGCTGTATCTGGTTTTAAAATAAATAACAGGTGAAATAGCGGACTATGTAGAGATACATGGTCTTTTTTCATAGAATGGAGATGATTTTCATGGATAGGATAAGAGCTTATGATGAGCTTTGTGTCAGGCTTACCAATAAAAATCTTATAAAGCATTCACTGGCTGTTGAGGCAATAATGCGTGAACTGGCGGTACAACTTAAATCCGATCCGGAAATTTGGGGCCTGGTCGGACTGGTGCACGACATAGACTATGACAGGACGGCTGACAATCCTGCCATGCATGGGGTTATGGGGGCTGAGATACTTGAAGGCCTTGGATTTGATACGGAAATAATCTATGCCGTAAAAGCACATAATCCGCATAATTTGGTAGAAAGAAAAAGAAAAGTTGACAAAGCGTTGTTTTGCGCCGACCCTGTATCGGGATTGATTACCGCGGGGGCATTGATTTTGCCTTCAAAAAAGCTGGAGGATGTTACAGTTGAGTTCATAATAAAAAGAATGGCTGAAAAATCCTTTGCCAGAGGCGCAAACAGGGAACAAATCAAAAAGTGCGATGAACTTGGCCTTTCGCTGGAGGAATTCCTTGGGATATCCCTGAATGCCATGAAGAAGATATCGGCCGAGTTGGGACTTTAAGATTACCTTAAAGCAGGCTATTTATGTAGTTGGCCGTTTCTGCAAAAGCTTTTCGATAAAGTCATATTCTATGGTGCGTATTATTTGGGAAAAAAGGAATAATAGATATAATTATGATAAGTGTAAAATCGTATGAGGGAAATATGGAAGATAGAAAAGAACGCATATTGGCGTTTATGAAAGATGACGCCTACAAGCCGTTGAAATTTGATGAGCTCGTCATGGTACTGGATGTTCAAAAGAAGGATTATGAGCTTTTCAGAACCATTATGGAAGGGCTTGAAGCTGACGGGTCAATATATAAAACCCATAAGGACAGGTATGGTGTTCCTGAACGTATGAACCTTGTTGTCGGCAGATTACAGGGGAATGAGAGAGGTTTCGGCTTTGTCATACCCGATGACGAATATGTAAAAGACGTATTTATTCCTGCTGACAGTCTTGGCGGTGCGATGCACAATGACAGGGTTATAGCCCGGGTAATAAAGAAAGTGATAGGAGATAAGCGGTCAGAGGGGGAAATAATCAAGGTCATTAAGAGAGCTAACGCCAATATTGTCGGTATTTACGAGAGCAGCTGATATTTTGGCTTTGTTGTCCCCGATGACAGGAGAGTCCCTGGAGACATATTCATACCAAAGGATGAAACAAACGGAGCAAAACCCGGACAGAAGGTTATTGCGGAAATCGTTAAATGGCCTGAGAAAAGGCGCAATGCAGAGGGCAGAATTATTGAGGTTCTGGGTGATAAGGACGAACCCGGTACTGATATCCTCTCAATTATCAGGTCGTATGATCTGAATGAAGAATTCCCGGATGAAGTTTTAATGCAGGCGGAGAAGATACCTGAGGAGGTAAGCAAAAAGATGCTTGCCGGCCGGCGTGATTTGCGCAAGCTCAGTATGGTCACAATAGACGGTGAAGACGCTAAGGATCTGGATGATGCTGTTTCCATAGAAAAGCTGCCTGACGGCAAATACAGACTTGGAGTCCATATTGCCGATGTCAGCCATTATGTAACCGAAGGTTCTGCGCTGGACAGGGAGGCATTCAAGCGGGGAACCAGTGTCTATCTGGTTGACAGGGTTATTCCAATGTTGCCCCAAAAGCTGTCCAACGGAATTTGCAGCCTCAATCCGAGAATAGACAGGCTTGCTTTTACCGTTATGATGGATCTGGATGCTTCAGGCAGAGTTACGGGCCATGAAATTTTTGAAAGTGTTATAAATATTTCAGAACGGATGACTTATACAAATGTTTATAAGATTCTGGAAAAAAATGATGAGGAACTGCTTAAAAGATATGATTATCTCCTGGAGGATTTCAACACAATGGAGGAACTTGCCCTGATACTCAGGAAAAAGCGTATGGGCAGAGGCGCTATCGATTTTGATTTTGACGAGGCTAAAATAATTCTGGACGGCAGGGGAAAGCCTGTAGAAGTCAAGCGCTATGAAACAACGATGGCAAACAGGATCATAGAGGAATTCATGCTGGCATGCAATGAAACAGTGGCGGAGCACTTTCATTGGGCTGATTCGCCTTTTGTCTTCAGGGTGCATGAGGATCCGGACAGCGAAAAAATTCAGGCTTTTGCTGAATTTACAAGTAATCTTGGCTTCCCGCTAAAAGGTATAAACAAGATACATCCCAGAGCTTTACAGGAGATTCTGGAAAAAGTCAGAGGTACAAAGGAAGAGGCAATCGTCAGCACCGTCATGCTAAGATCATTGGCAAAAGCGCGTTACAGTCATCAGAACCTTGGACATTTCGGGCTTGCGGCCAAGTTTTACTGTCATTTTACATCTCCGATCAGAAGATATCCCGATCTGATTATACACAGGATTATGAAGGATCAGTTGAAAGGCAGGCTGGAGGGCCAAAAGGAAGAGGACCTTAAGGAAAGGCTGCCGGATATTGCGCGGCTTTGTTCGGAAAGGGAGCGTGCCGCCGAGGAAGCGGAAAGGGATACCGAAGACCTTAAAAAGGTGGAATATATGAAAGCCCATGAGGGTGAATGCTTTGATGGCATTATATCAAATGTAACCTCCTTCGGTATGTTTGTCGAACTGGAAAACACTATTGAAGGTCTTGTCAGGATGAGCAACATGGACGATGATTATTATATTTTTGACGACAAGCATTACTGTCTGACGGGCGAAAAAACAAGGAAAAGGTACAGGATCGGGGATAAAGTCTCGGTAAGGCTTGCCAGAGCTGACCTTTCGGCAAGGCAGATAGACTTTGTACTGGAAGAATCATGTGAAGATATTGAGGAACACATTGTCAAGAGCGAGGTGCAGAAAAAAACTTCTCTTAAAGACATAAAAATTAAGAGAAAAACCGTAGACAGCAGGGTTGCGAAAAAGATAAGCGGGAAAAGCGGCCGCAGTCATAAAACCAAGCACTGATGAAAATATAACTTCGCATATAAGTTTCTGAAAACACAGCCCATTACGGTCAGTGTTTTCAGAAAAACGCGAAGTAATATTTTCAGTACTCCCAAGTCGGAAGCCAAACGTAAAAGGAGATCCGGACATTTGCAGAAATAATCGTTAATACATTATTTTCATGAGGAATTTCGGTAGTTTTAAGGCTATGTTAATTGTTAATAAAAATATAGGAGGGGATTTTGTGATTCTGGTGAGCGCTTGCCTTGCAGGTATCAATTGCAAGTATAACGGCAAGAATAATTATGTCGGAGAATTTAAAGATATGGTAGCAAACGGATCGGCCATACCGGTATGTCCGGAACAGCTCGGCGGATGTCCGACACCCAGACCGGCCGTAGAAATTCACGGTGGGACTGGAGC
>VEPD01000409.1 GCA_012027035.1 Ruminiclostridium sp.
GCGGCAGAAAAAATCAAGGCTGATTCCGACGTGCTGTTGGTGATAGGTATCGGTGGTTCATATCTTGGGGCGCGTGCGGCAATTGAGGCCCTTTCCCATTCCTTTTACAATCTGCTGCCCAAATCGGCAAGAAAAACTCCCGAGATATACTTTGTAGGCAATAACATAAGCTCGGCCTATATTGCTGATCTTCTTGAAATTATAAAGGATAAGGACGTTTCTGTAAACGTGATCTCCAAATCAGGGACGACTACCGAGCCTGCTCTGGCTTTCAGGATTTTTCGCGAGCATATGGAAAACAAATATGGAAAAAAAGAAGCTGCGGCAAGGATTTACGCTACTACCGACAAAGCCCGGGGGGCTCTTAAAAAACTGGCTGCTGAAGAAAAATATGAGAGCTTTGTTATTCCCGACGATGTGGGTGGAAGGTATTCGGTACTGACGGCAGTTGGATTGCTTCCCATCGCAGCGGCTGGAATCGATATAGACGAGATGATGAAGGGCGCCCGGGATGCATACGGGATTTACAAAAATCCTGATCCTGCCCAAAATGACTGCTACAGGTATGCAGCCGTAAGGAATGCCTTTTATGCAAAAGGCAAGACCGTGGAAATAATGGTCAATTATGAGCCTTCGCTGCATTTTGTTACAGAATGGTGGAAGCAGCTTTACGGAGAAAGTGAAGGCAAGGATCATAAAGGCATTTTTCCGGCGGGCGTCGATTTCTCAACCGATCTGCATTCCATGGGACAGTACGTTCAGGATGGATTGAGAATTATCTTTGAAACCGTATTGAACGTAGAGAAGCCAAAGAAAAGCCTTATAATAAAAGAAGATAAGGATAATCTGGACGGGCTTAACTTTCTTATGGGTATGGACATTGATCAGGTGAACAAAAAGGCGATGCAGGGTACAATGTTGGCACATACCGACGGCGGAGTCCCCAACCTTGTGCTGAGCATACCGGAGATGAGCAGCTACTGGTTCGGGAATCTGGTGTATTTCTTCGAAAAGGCTTGTGGAATCAGCGGATACCTGCTGGGTGTAAACCCATTTGACCAGCCCGGCGTAGAAGCATATAAAAAGAACATGTTTGCGTTGCTGGGCAAACCGGGATACGAGGCTGAAAGGCGGAAGCTGGAAAGCAGGCTGTAAAGGAAAGGCCTCTTATGGTATGTTGTATATAGATATCTCAGGCCTTGAAAAGAACCGAAACGGGACTTCGACATTTCCCAGACCCCTGTTGAGATAGGCAGTTATTCCGTTTATTTTATGAAGTCCGCGTTTGATCCCCATCCTGCAAAGCTTATCCTTGCGCAAAAAAGTATATTCCAGGCCAAATGGCATCCATATCTGCCCTCCGTGAAAATGTCCGCAGAAAAAATAGTCGGCATGCTTTCTTGAAAGGTTCAGTACCATATCGGGATTATGACTGAAAGCGATGTTTGTTGCAGCCGGAGAACAGCCTTCTACTGCTTTCTCAATATTCGGATTGCCTTCCCGCAGATCGTCAATGCCAATGAGATTATAGCTGAAAGAGTTCTTTTCAATATGTGCCGAGCTGTTAATCAGCACTTCCACATGAAGATTTTTGATTTCCTTTATGAAAATTTCCAGGCTTCCGTTGTTACCCTTATATGCTTTGTAATCATGATTTCCCAGACATATGTACGTTTTATTGCTTAGTTTTATTTTTTGCAAAAAATCCAGAAATACCGAAGCATGTACCGGCTTTTCGATATAATCGCCAGTCATGAGTATTATATCAGGATCTTCCTGCCTGATTAATTCTTTTACCCTTTTTGTGCCGACCCTCAGCATATTGATATGGACGTCGGAAATATGAAGAATTTTCAAGCCTTTGCAGCTTTTTGTGAAATCAATCCTGGATACCTTTAACCATCCGGCTTCAAAATACATATAGAGCAATATAACTAAGATAGCTGCTGTAATAATTAAAAAAGTGTTCATCAGTATTCTCCATTCCGACGGTTTCTACCTTTATAATATATCAATTGCCTGAAGTATGAGCAAGTCGGATTTGACTAATTCCTTCAATAAAAATATAATAACACCAAAGGGATGATTATTTTCGAAACTACCGGTATATCCTTTCGGGAGATATATGAAGCATATGACAGGTGACAGTTGCGAAGAGCAATGTACAAATCCGGACAATATCAATATTGTAAAGGCTGCGATGATTAAAGACGAAGATGCGAGGCAGCTTTCAGATGTATTTAAGGTTTTGGGCGATCCTACCAGAGTCAAGATCATACATGCGCTTTCAAACTGTGAATTGTGTGTCTGTGATATCGCTGAAGTCATAGAAATGACTCAGTCGGCAGTATCGCATCAGTTACGCCTTCTCAGAAGCATGCATCTGGTCAAGTACAGGAAGGATGGCAAGTCTGCCGTATATTCACTGGATGACGAACATATATTGCAGCTTTTCAGCCAGGGGATGGAGCATATCAGGCACATTTGATATTGGCTTCCGGAATACAAGTTTTTCATATTTCATTATCCTGCATAATATGGTATAGTATGCCGACAGTTATGTTTAGGAGGTAGAATATGGGACGCAGAATTGTGCGGGAAGCAGTAAATTCCAAATCCGGTTTTGATTTTCTTTTAATTCCTCTGATCAGACTATTCACTGATGAGAGGCCAATTAACCAGCCGGAAACAGATGGGGAGAGCAAGAACCACAGTTTGCCGGGAGAGGGAATAAACGGGGAAATATCGCCGTCCAAGCCGGATAGTTATGTAGACCAGGTTCTGAAGTACATACCTTCGGAAATTGTTGCAGCTTTTTTGTTTATGGATGGCATATTAAGATCATCTGGAAAAGCAACCGTATTGTACTTTTGGCTTATATTCATATTCCTCCTTGCAATCACCCCATTCTATATATGGGCAGTAACCTCTGAAAAGGTTGAAAGTACGGGAGCGGCCAGGAAGCCTGCGTGGGAGCAGATCATAATATCGTTTTTTTCCTTTGCTGTATGGGTTTTTGCCATCGGTGGGCCGTTTAAATTCCTTTCCTGGTATGATCCGGCATATGGGTCGACATCATTGGTGTTGTTCACTTTTCTACCGCCGATAATATCAAAAATAATAAGCAGAGCATCATCAATTATCATATATTGGCCTAAGAACAGTATGAAATAGTAACTATACGGCAAAAAATAAAACTATAGGGCAAGCCTGCGGCAAAGGAGACAAAGGCAATACAACAAAGGGTTCGGGCTGATTCTTGACAAACTCTGAAATCCGCTTTATAATGAACTTTGCACATATGCGGACATGGCGGAATTGGCAGACGCGCTGGATTTAGGATCCAGTGGTAACCCCATGCAGGTTCAAGTCCTGTTGTCCGCACCATAATTTTTGTCGAAAGAAGTCGATTGCAGATAAGACGTCGACTTCTTTTGCTTTACATTTTCGATTTTTTCATAAGCTTATGTTATAATTTAAGATGTGAGCATGGTTGTATTGTGGACCAATTTATGAAATGAGCAAGCAAACAGTATTTATATTAGGCGCATTAAAGGGACGGTTTATTATGAACAAAAAACAGAACAATATACATCCAAATATCCGCGATCTCTTTAGTTATGGAAACGCCAAAAATTTTGCTTTCGACAACTGTATGGAGTTCCTAATGGAAAAGCTCGGTGAAAGTAAAAAGCTGGATTACTGGGTCATCACGGGGATTACAGGCAACGGTTATACTCCGGTCTATAACAAAAGCGATTCAACAACTGCCTGTGACTACTGCGTGTCGGGATATCTTGCAGGGTCGGATTATGTTAACTATATATTCGACTCGATTGGGTATGGGCACACCTATGTTACCTCCGAAGAACTCAACGCTGATAAGTCGAGATATATTCAGAAGCTAAAGGACTATATCGACCGTGGAGTACCTGTCATCGCTATAAGCTATTCGAATGCATCAAGCTCCAATATCGACGCTTTGACTCATTACTTATATGTTAGGCAAGAGGATTATAAAAAAACATTGTTGTTCAGCAAAAAAGCAAACGACGAATTATATCACAAGCTCAGTGCAATGGAATCTATTTCGCAAGACTGGATTTTCGCAGAAGAGAAGATACATGATATTGCATTGATTGATATCTGCAGAAATGTGGTTATGAAATTACCGTACTGGCTGACGTTTCCCGAACGAAACGGGGTATTCTTTGGACCGTCTGCATACCGTGCCTGGGCGGATGACATTGAGGTCGGGCGGTATAAGGGCGAAATCGACGTATTTCATAATTATGGCGTTTATATGTGTAATCTTGCGACGATTGCGTGGGCAAACAATATAAAAGATGCGCCTTACGCATCCATCATAAACAGGCTTGCCCAAATGGACTCTCAATATGCGGACATGAGCATACAAATAGCGGAGCAGTATTTTATATTAGGTGAGGAAAACGGCATGCACGGCGTTAATAGCGGTATATGGAAAGATCTTGAGGATTTCGGCGCCGGACTGAACCATTATTCGCGGGACGCTTTTCTCAGCAAGGAAAATTGCGTTAAAATTACTGGAAAATTCCGCGAGGCAGCGCATTGTATGGATAATGTTGTACAGATTTTGCAGAAAAATCTGATATAAATTCAATAGGTATGATTAATCATTTTTAAAAACACATAGGCAATAAGACCATTTTTAAGAGAACGTCCATTATAAGCATAATTAGAAGCTACAGATTGACATCTTTTCTGACCAAACTTTCCAACACGAACCCCTTTGAGGATATACTTCTCAAGGGGTAAGAGAACGAGCTTATTTTCGAGTGCGTTGATTGTATTCAAAGGTGATTTATGGTAAACTTTTGTAAATAGAATCAGCAAAAACAGCTTCTTTTTTGAATTGTAGAATATCTGCGAAATGGACATAAGGGGTGGTAATGAAATGGGCGCTCTCACGAGAAAAGCAACAGAGAACGACGCAGAGGCATTAAAAGAGTTGTATTTTAATCATCTCACAGCGTATCCGTCTACTGAAGAACAGGATATGAAAACATGGTATGAGAAGCTTCGTAAATTTGCCGCTGATGACAATTATCATATTTTTGTTCTGGATTCAGAAGAGAAAATAGTCTCATCTGTCACGCTGATTATTATTGAAAACTTAACGCATAATCTGCGCCCGTACGCTTTGATTGAAAATGTGGTGACGCATTGCGATTACAGAGGGAAGGGCTTTGCGTCTGCACTTATGAATCGTGCGACTGAAATTGCAAAGCAGCGCGGCTGTTATAAAATCATGCTGCTGACCGGATCAAAAAAGGACAGTACACTGAATTTTTATCACAACAACGGATTTAACAGCGAGGATAAAACAGGATTTATAAAGTGGTTGTAACAAACAATAGCTCAAAGTGAGGTTCAAATGAAGAAAGACATAAAAATGATTGTGACAGACCTTGACCGCACCTTGCTACGGTCGGACAAAACCATTTCCGACTACACAGCGAAGGCACTGAACCGCTGCCGTGAAAAAGGTATTAAGGTGATATACGCCACGGCGCGGCCAGCTCGAGTAACAAGACGTTTTTGCATGGCGGTACAGCCGGACATTATTATCGCGGATAACGGCGCCGTCATTGATTACGGCGGTAAGGCAATTCATCATGTTATTATTCCAAATGAGATAGCAAACCGATTGATTGCTAAATGTCTGTATAGTGGAAGGGTTTCCACAGTAACAGCAGAAACTGGAGAATGTTTGTTCTCAAATTATTCTGGCGAGCCTTGGGATGCTGACTGGAATGCATGGAAACTTAAATATACCAATTTTTCTGAAGAAATTTCCGTACCGATGACCAAAATATCCATTGAAAGTAGAGACTTTTCATGGTTGAGGACGATACTTGCAGATTATCCCTCGCTCCATCTATACATAAATAGTGGCGAACCGTGGAGCCAAATTATACACCGCGATGCTACTAAATGGAATGCAATTAAACGTCTTTCCAGTAACTTCGAGGTTTTGAGTGCTGATATCGCCGCCTTTGGCGATGACTACAACGACATTGAAATGCTGCAAAATTGCGGTATTGGTGTGGCGGTGGCTAATGCGCTGGATGAAGCCAAGGTGGCAGCTAATTTTGTCTGTGGCAGTAACGACGAGGACGGCGTGGCTAAATGGCTGGAGGAAAATGTGCTATGATTTTATCAGGGAAGGAAATTCAGAAACAGATTAAAATCGGGAAGATTGTAACAGTAATAGACCCATATGACGAGAAGCTTATAAATCCAAACAGCTATAATCTTCGGCTTTATAACGAGTTGCTTACATACACTGACGAAATACTTGACATGAAAAAGCCTTTGAACACCGAAAAAATTGTTATTCCAGAAGATGGGCTTATTCTGCATCCGGGCAAGCTGTACTTGGGAAGAACATACGAAAGAACTTCGACGAACAGCTTTGTTCCTATGCTGGAGGGGCGTTCCTCGATAGGCAGACTCGGCTTATTCATTCATGTGACGGCTGGTTTTGGGGACATAGGCTTCTCTGGATATTGGACGCTTGAGATTCAATGTATTCAGCCGGTGAAGATTTACCCGATGGTCGAGATATGCCAGATATATTACCATACTCTTGATGGTGAGTTTGAAAGCTATAAGAGCGGTAAATATCAGAATAATACTGGCATCCAGCCAAGCCTGTTGTATAAGGATTTTGAGAAGATTCAATCAAAATAGATTTTCCACGCTTGCAGAGACATTTACAATAATATACAACGGTTTATATTAGGTGGTGATTTGGTGAGAAAAGATTTATCAAAACATGAGAATGTGTTATTTCAAGAAGTCAGCGATATGATTGAATCTATGCAACCTCTAATCAGCCAAAACATATTGATTCTCGCTAATCATGTTGATGTCATAATCAATAGCCATGAAAGGGATGACAATCGAATCCAGCGATTGCTCGACTCTGTGCTTGATTACGCCGGAATGTGTGATGAAGGGTTTATTCTGTTCAAACGATTATGTCGCTATTACTATGGTATCAACCCGCAGGTAACGGCTGAATATATCAGCATTTATCGTGATTTATATGACTCTTGAGGAAGAAGGTGATTGTCATGGCTAAGAAAGAAAGCGTCAACGAGCAAGGAACAGAAATTTCTTGAATCGCAATCTCTTGAAAACAGGAGCTTGAGCATTAGGTGGACTGTATGTTGAAAAACAAGAAAGAAACCGATTATTATTCTTTAAGGGAGGCAATATGGACGAGTATGAAGGCTTTCGATTCGATCTTGTAGGGAAAATAGGCTCAATGGCGCTTATTCGCAAGGAGGACAGCGATATAGACTATAATATGTTCGCTCGTATTAGCGCACAGTTAAAGCCGGGTATGATATGGGTGTCCTCAGGCGATACGGAGATAGGACGTATAGACCATATTAAACGCTCTGGTTGTGAATTGTCCGGCTCCCCTGATGACGACAAGACCGACTACTCTGCGCAAGGTCAGGCCATACTTATGCAGAATTACAGACAGTTTATTAGCCCCAGCATAGGTGTGAGGCAGGTTTTAGTGGAGCATACCCATTTTAATGACTCCGAAAAGCGCGAGCATATAAGAAAATTGTTCATCAGGTGCGCTAAGCAAAACGCTGTGCCTATAGTCAACTACAATGACCCTGTATCCGCACATGAAAACCGGAAGATGGAACTTATAAAGCTGCGTACGAAAAACATATGCGACGATGATGTGGTGGAGTGCATAGATAACGACGAAACAGCGGCGGTAATAGCCAGCCTTGTTCAAACGAAGGTGTTGCTCATACTTACTGCTACCGATGGCATATACGCTGACCCGCATGACGCAAGGACACTTATACGCCATATAGGAGGAAAAACCCTGGAGGAACTTATGATAAATATTTCCAAAACGCAAGGAAACTGTGTTGGCGCAAGCCGCGCCGGTGCGCAGGGTGCTTACGCCAAGCTTGAATATATCAAAAAAGCGGCATTACGAGGAACGGTTATAGTCATAGGTAACGGCAGGTATAGCTTCAACCAACTTTTGAGCGATGTGGTGCCTTGCACACGGATAAGCTTGGATTGAAGCTGCTTGCAAAAAGAATAGGTTTAGGGTCAAACATTTAAAGGACGCAAGGAGTACGCTTTTGACGTGACATCGTCGGACAACTTAATTGAGGTCTACCGGGCATTGGACGCGTTGGACGAGAAGGCGGTGACTGCGATAAAGACGGCGTGGCTCGGTGGCTGAAGGAGAATGTGCTATGAAAACTCTCTTCCTTCCATATATAGCCTGCCTCCGGTATTTGGGCGCGAATACTATGTGATATTGACACCTCCATTTTGTATGTGATAAGCTCTCTATGTCGCTACTCATGTGGCACCTCCTATGGCTTATTGCCTTGCGATTGTCAGTCGCTTGCAATTTTATCATAGGAGTTTTTGTTCAGAGCTTAAGCCCTTTTATCCACCGGCAGAGCCGGTGGTTGTCTATACAACTCCAATTTTAATGTTACTGGATCCAGTAACATTAAAATTGAGAGCGGTAGCAGCGGATATGTTCTGCTTTAAGAATTTTGTGAATGTTATTATTGCCCCCTCAAATAAAACGCACCCCATTTGAGTACAACTAAGAACTAATAATTAAATTGTATCAACGATGGTGCCTCTATGCACGTCAGAGCGAGCTGTACTCCGAAAGCTATTGATAATATTTTAATTCCTGATTATTTTAATTTTCTTTTATCATATCAGGATGTTGAAACCTATGTTATAAATATTATGCTATTAATATGTTGACATTGTATAGCATATACTATACAATGATAATGAAAGGAGTGATAGAAATGGCGCAAATAAATATTCGCATTGATGATGATTTAAAAACTCGCGCTGACGTGCTCTTTGATGAATTGGGCTTGAACATGACAACGGCTTTTAATATGTTTATCCGTCAAGCTGTGCGGCAGGGCGGTATACCATTTGAAATCACAACAAAAACTGACCCGTTTTACAGTGAAGCAAATATGAAAGTTTTGCGGCAGTCTATACAGGAAGCAAAGGAAGGCAAGTTTGTTTCTAAAACACTGGACGAACTTCTGGCTATGGAAAAATGAAAATAAACTTCACTGAAACTGGTTGGCTCGATTACCTGTATTGGCAAGAGCAAGATAAAAAAACGCTGAGACGGGTAAACAAACTTATACAGGATATTGAACGCAACGGCTATGATGGGATTGGAAAACCGGAACCGCTGAAAGGCGATTTGTCTGGGTGGTGGTCGCGCCGGATAGACGACGTAAACCGCATTGTTTATCAGGTAAAAGAAGGCGGCGTTATAGAGATTGCGCAGTGCCGAGGGCATTATCGAGCATAATGCAAAGCTGAATGCTGGCATCTTTTTTGACCTAACTTTCCAGATGATTTCGTGGGCTTTAGCGATGGGAAACCGCGCTGAAGCCTTATACTTTTTTTAGAGGATGAAAGGATGTATTATGGATTTGAGGAATTACCCTTTTAAAGGCATAATGCTTGTTACTGATATGGATGGCACGCTGCTGGACGGTAAAGGCCGGATTAGTGAAGAAAACCAGCGGGCAATAAGAAGATTCATTGCGGGCGGAGGACTGTTTACAGTGGCTACAGGCCGGATGTTCAAGGCTGTGGAACCTTATCTTCCCGTACTGCCCATGAATATTCCGGCTATAGTATATAATGGAGCTGCTATCTATGATTTTTCCACTAAAAAGATATTATGGCAGAATTGTCTTCCGGACAATCTTGAGAATGTAGCGGAAAAGATTTTTCAGCAGTTTCCCGGCGCCGGGCTTGAAGTATTTCATGGAGAGGACATATATCTGGCGTCACAGAATGATGAGACGGAAATACACATGATGCGGGAAGGTTTTCATCCTATTATCGCCTGCCTGAAGGATGTGCCGAAGCCATGGTTCAAAATCCTGATAGCTTCAAAACCGGACCAACTTGTGGCGGTCGAAGAGTTCCTCAAAGGTATGAAAGAAGAGTTTCATGCAGTTTATTCCGAGCCCCAGTTTCTTGAACTGCTGAATAAAAACGTTTCAAAGGGTAATGCGCTCAAGCGTTTGGCTGCTATGCTCAATTTTCCATGTGATTGTATTGTTGCCATGGGAGATAACAGGAATGATCTTGAATTGCTCCGGACTGCCGCAACCGGAATAGCCGTTGCAAATGCCCACAGTGATGTAGTAAGGGCAGCGGATCTCATATGCAGCCATCATGAGCAGGATGCCGTAGCCGAAGTCATAAACCGGATTGAAGACGGTACTATTAAATGCAATGTGGCGGTTTAGCCGAATTATTGTTTTTGACGCTGCTTTAATGTAGAATATTATATATAAAGGTGTAATTGCCGGCATACAAGTGAATTATAATATATGATTGGAAAGTGAGAAACCTTATGAACAGGAATCTGGTAAAATGGATAGCGCTGATCACAGTGATTTTGTTTTTTGTTACGTCACTGGGTTTAATAGGTTATTCAGCTATTTTCGGCAGTTAAAATTCAACTATATATAGTAATTATTGCAATATAAATGTTCAGGTCAATCCGGTGCTATATCGAAAACCGTCGAACCAAAGGAGGCTTGTAATTAATGGGTAGAATAACAAATGCGTATATTCTTCCCCATCCTCCCATTCTTGTGTCTGAAGTAGGCAAAGGGGAAGGAGAAAAGGCTTCGGCAACCATAAAGGCTCTAGAAAGGGTTGCAAGGGAAATAAGCGAAGCAGAGCCTACGGCAGTTATTGTCACTACACCTCATGGTCCTATGTTCCAGGACTTCATACACATCACGGCAACACCCCGGTTAACCGGTGATTTCAGGAAATTCGGCGCTGCCCGGGCAAGGTTTGAATTTGAGAACGATTTACCTCTGGTAAACAGAATAATAGAGATCGGAAATGCCGAAGGAATATATTGCGGCAGCCTGGATGACGCTTCGGCCAGGAAATATAAAGTATCCGGAGAGCTTGACCACGGTGTTTTGGTACCTTTATATTTTGTTGCACGCAGCTATAATGGGTTCAAACTGGTGCATATTTCTATAGCGGGCATGCCGTACGCCGATCTATACAAGTTTGGCAAATGCATTGCGCGCGCGGTGAATGAATCGGGAGAAAGGGCAGTCTTCATAGCCAGCGGCGATTTATCACACAAGCTTTCCGCCGAAGGCCCCTACGGCTTTGACAAAAGCGGGCCGGAGTTTGACAGAATTCTTGTGGACAGTCTGAAGCCTGCAAAGCCGGAAAGGCTTCTCTCCCTGGATGAAGGTTTTTGCGAAACGGCCGGAGAGTGCGGACTGAGATCATTCATAATAATGTTTGGAGCTTTGGATGGATATGAAATCAAGTCAGAAGTATATTCCTACGAAGGTCCTTTTGGAGTGGGTTATTGCGTAGCAGCCTTCGAACCCGGTGCTCCGGCAAAAGGTAAGGGGGTTCTGGAGCTGAAAGAGGAAGCGGAGTTGGAGAAAATAAAAAACATAAGGGCTGAAGAAGATCCATATGTGGCTCTTGCAAGAAGTACTCTTGAAGCATACGTAAGAAGCAATAAAACGATACCGGCGCCGGAAGGGCTGACCGGGGAAATGCTGGAAGGCCGCGCGGGAGTTTTTGTATCAATAAAGAAATTTGGGCAGCTAAGAGGCTGCATAGGTACTATTTCACCGGTCAGAAAAAATATAGCCGAAGAAATCGTCAGTAATGCGATCAGCGCCGGAACACAGGATCCGAGATTCGATCCCGTAGAAGCAAATGAACTGGGAAATCTTGTTTATTCAGTGGATGTTCTGATGAAGCCTGAAGCAATCAAATCCATAGATGAACTTGATGTTGTAAGATACGGTGTAATTGTCAGGTCTGGCGTGCGTTCGGGCTTGCTGCTGCCGAATCTGGAAGGTGTCGATACTCCGGAAAACCAGGTGGCGATCGCTCTTCAGAAAGCCGGAATAAGGCGTGACGAAAAGTATATGATGGAAAGGTTCGAGGTAATAAGGCATAGGTAGTAGTGTAAAAGCAGGTGATTTATTGAAACAAGCACGATTTTATCGAAAAATAGAAAATGAAAAGGTACACTGTTATCTATGCCCCCATAATTGTGTGATAAAGCCTGATAATACCGGGATTTGCCGGGCAAGGAAAAATATTGGCGGTGAATTGTATTCACTGAATTATTCAAGAATTTCCTCTCTATCCCTTGATCCTATTGAAAAAAAGCCTCTGCATCGCTTTCACCCGGGTTCCGTAATTATGTCGGCAGGTACCTTCGGCTGCAATCTGAAATGCTCCTTCTGCCAGAACTGGAGTATAGCCCATCTTGATGCGGATACCGCCGAAATGCTGCCGGAGCAGCTGGTGAACAAGGCATTTGAGACGAAGAAGTCCGGTAATATCGGCATTGCCTACACCTATAACGAGCCTTCCATCTGGTATGAGTATGTTTATGAATGTGCGGTACTGGCAAATAAGAAAGGGCTTTTAAATGTACTTGTCACTAACGGGTTTATAAGCGTTGAACCGCTGAAAGAGCTGCTGCCGTTCATTGACGCTATGAATATTGATGTGAAGGCATTTACACCGGATTTTTACAAGGAAATATGCAAAGCTGCCCTTGATGACGTGAAAAGGACGGTTGAACTGGCAGCGCCCAAATGCCATGTTGAAGTCACAACACTTGTAATACCCGGTTTGAATGACTCGGTTGAGGAAGTAAGAGAATTGTCCTCGTGGCTTGCTTCTATTTCCACAGATATCCCTTAGCATCTCACCAGATTTTTTCCAAATTATAGGATGATAGACAAACCGGTTACGCCTTTGAATATTCTTCAAAGGGCCAGGGAAATAGCTTCTGAACGTCTAAACCATGTATATATTGGAAATGTTTGAATAATTTTGTGCAGTTTGCACAAAATCTCCAGTTAAATTTTTATTAAAAATATTCTAAAACAGCTTACATATGTGAAAAAAAAAGGTATAATTCTATTGTGGATTTATAGATCACCTTGAGGCAGGGGTGTGAGGGTTATTGGACTTCTTTAAAAGTATTAACATCAGTGATTTGATCGGTAATTTTGGCAGTTACATAGGCCTTAAAGACCCTTTGTCCATTCTCAAGGCTGTTATTGATATCGGAATAGTTTCATATGTGATTTACAAGTTAATCATTCTGGTGAAGGAAACAAGAGCCTGGCAATTAATAAAAGGCATTCTCTTCATTCTTGCAGCTACTGAATTGAGCAGACTGCTGGGGCTTAAAACCATAAACTTCATTTTACAGAGTACTTTATCGGTACTGGCCATAGGTGCAATTGTCCTGTTTCAGCCCGAATTGAGAAGAGGTCTTGAGCAGATAGGCCGAAGCCGCTTCAAGGATCTATTCAACATGGATGAAACTAACACCCGTATACGGACGACTGCTCTTATAGAAGAGATTGTTAAAGCCTGTATGGAGCTTTCCAAGTCTTATATCGGCGCTCTTATGGTTATTGAAAAGGATACAAAGGTAGGAGAGATAATCAATACCGGTATACAGCTGGATTCCAATGTATCAGCGGAATTAATCATGAATATATTCACTCCCAATACACCTTTGCATGACGGAGCCGCAATCATAAGGGACAACAGGATAAAAGCCGCCGCTTGTTTTTTGCCTCTGACCGACAATCCCAATCTCAGCAAGGAATTGGGGACCCGTCATAGAGCTGCGTTGGGAATAACCGAGGTATCGGATTCCATAGCGATAGTGGTATCCGAAGAATCAGGGAAAATTTCTTTTGCCTTAAATGGCGGTCTTACGAGGAATCTGACATCGGATACTTTGAGAAAAGCTTTGAATAAAAATCTGCTTGAAAAGAATACACCCAAGGCGTTATGGAGGGTGAAAGCAAAGTGAATGATTTATTGAAAAAAGACTTGAAAATCAAAATAATATCCATTCTTGCAGCAATGTTATTCTGGCTTTATGTCTACAATGTCTCGGACAATCCTTTCCAAGATACGACTTTGCAAATACCCCTCAAGATTGAAAACGAAGCTTCTCTTGGAAATAAAGATCTGGTGATCAAGAATAAATATAAAACAAGCATAGACATTACCGTCAGAGGACGGCAGAATGCTTTAGAAAAAATCAGGGACAGTGATTTTGAAGCGATTTTGGATTTATCCAGGGTCAATTCGACAAGTGACACCGCTGTTGAAATTCCCGAACCTTATTGTACGCTGAAGGACGTTACTATAGAATCCTGGAATCCCGGTAAGATTGAAATTGAAGTTGTCAAGATAAAGGACAATACTTTTCCTATAGAAATAACACCCAATGTTACTTTAAAGCCGGGGTACAAAATATTAAAAATCACACCGGCGACCGAAACGGTAACGCTTGAGGGTGAAGAGGCGCAGATAGATAGTGTTGATCAGATTATGGGGAACCTCGACTTAAAAGATATCGACGAGGACATAACGAAACGTGTAGTTCTAAAGGTTTACAGCAAAGACAAAAAGGAAATACTTTCCCTGAGTAAAAACCTCAGTGTGGATGTCAGGGTGGAGGTTGCCAGGGAAGTCCCATTAAATCTTGTAGTTACCGGTACCCCCAATGCGGATTATATGGAAGTGTCCAGAAGCATATCGCCTGACAAGGTGAGGATCACAGGTTCTCCTGATGCTTTAAACGCCATATCCGCCCTCTATACCGAACCTGTCAGTATTGACAATATTAAGCAGAACTTGAATACAACAGGGCTGATAAAGCTTCCAAATGGTATCAAGCTTGCGGATCAGCCCAAAGAGGTAACGGTCAATATAACCGTGGAGCAATTGATTTTAAAGGATTTCACAATTGACAAGGGTGAGATGATTATTGGGAATACTGATAGTGATGGTACTTTAAGTTATGAAATAAAGACTGAAAGTATCAATATCCAGCTTAAAGGAAGGCCATCTATATTGAATACCCTTGATATCGGCGATATTCGGCCTACCGTGGATACCTCGGGATTGACTGAAGGTACTCATAAAGTACCTTTGAATATTACCTTGCCAAATCAGGTTAAACTAATGGCAGAGGCGCAAGTTGAAGTAAAAGTGACCAAAGCGCAGGTGACGGAAGGGCAGTAGCCATCGCTGGCGATTTGCGCATATACTGGCGTCCATGCAGGATCAGGAGATTTATGAAGCTTATAATCAACAACTTAAGAATGCCGCTTGAAGGTGGTATTGAGGAACTGAAAAAAACAGCCGCCGGAAAAATCGGGTTGCGTCCAGGTGATATAAGAACCTTTAAAATAACAAGAGAATCAGTCGATGCAAGAAGAAAACCCGACATTAGCCGGGTTTATTCAGTTGCAGTGGAGATAGATGGAAGTATAAAGCTGTACGGCAACAGTGATATCAGAGTATTGGATGAGTCCTCCGAGGAAGCTCTTTTCCCAGGCGGCGGCATAAAGATCAAAAACAGACCTGTTATCATTGGCAGCGGTCCGGCAGGGATGTTTGCAGGTTTGCTGCTGGCCCGGCACGGCTATAAGCCCCTTATATTTGAAAGAGGGGAGTGTGTCGAGGATCGTACTGCAGCTGTTAACAATTATTGGACGACTGGGAATCTGAACCCTGAAAGCAATGTGCAATTCGGTGAAGGAGGAGCAGGTACGTTTTCAGACGGGAAGCTCACTACCAGAATCAATGACAGACGGTGCGACAAGGTCCTTGAGGAATTTGTCAAGTCGGGCGCAAGTGAAGAGATACTTTACAAAGCCAAACCACACATTGGTTCCGATGTTCTAAAGCGCGTGACGGTTGAAATAAGAAAAAGAATAGAAGGATTTGGCGGAGAGATAAGATTCAAATCCAGGATGACATCCCTGAAATTCAGCAACAGCAGGATAACCGGAGTCATAATCAATGGTACCGAGGAAGTAGATGCGGAAATTGTAATACTTGCCATCGGACACAGCGCACGGGATACATTTCAGAGTTTATTGACAGACGGGGTGGTTTTTCAGCGGAAGCCGTTTTCCATCGGCGTCAGAATCGAGCATCCCCAGCAGTTGATCAACCAGGCCCAATATGGAAGCGCAGAAAGCCATCCTTCGCTGGGCGCCGCTGATTACCAGCTTTTTCACAAGACAGGCGGCAGAACGGCTTACTCCTTTTGCATGTGCCCCGGTGGACTGGTTGTTGCAGCTGCCTCGGAGAGCGGAACGGTTGTTACGAATGGAATGAGTGAATTTGCCAGAGACAGGGAGAACGCCAATAGCGCATTTGTAGTTTCGGTAGGACCCGATGATTTTGGAGGAAGCCATCCTCTTGCAGGAGTTGAATTTCAAAGAACATGGGAAAGAAAAGCCTTCGAGGCGGGAGGAAAGGACAATTCCGCGCCTGTCCAGAGATTGAAGGATTTTTTCGAAGGTAATGTTTCCCGTGGATTTGGGAGCGTAAAGCCAAGCTATACCGGGTCAGTCAGACAATCCGACCTTAATGGGTGCCTGCCGCTTTTTGTAACCGGCATCCTGAAAGAATCGGCAGGCTGCTTTGACCGTAAATTGAAAGGATTCGCCATGGGGGATGCAGTGCTGACAGGAGTAGAAGCAAGGACGTCTTCACCTGTCAGGATTCCGCGCAGCGAGTCGCTGGAAGCAGAAGGAATAGGCGGACTTTATCCCGCAGGCGAAGGAGCAGGCTACGCCGGTGGAATTATGAGCGCCGCAGTTGATGGAATGAGGGTGGCGGAACAGATAATCAGGACCTATTACTACAACGAAGGTTTCTAAATTATCCCTGTGAAATAATGCCGGTATTGATAA
>VEPD01000517.1 GCA_012027035.1 Ruminiclostridium sp.
GTGTGGAGAATTACCTGTATTATCTGGATTTGAAGGAAAAGATGTTTGGGATGAAGTGACGCCAGCGTCACAAGCCTTGTCCGCCTTAGAGAGTTTTGCTACTATCTCGGTTATTTTCTTTGCAGCGCCACCCGCTCCATTTCATCCTTTACCGGTTTTTGTGCCTTTTCCCTGCCGGATTCATAATCCCGGAAAGTGCCGTCGAAACCGATTATGCTTTTATTTTCACATATGAGCAGCCTGTCTGCAACTGAATTTACAAATGCTTTGTCATGGGAGACAAACAAAACAGCACCTTCATAATCACAAAGTACGCTTTCCAGGGCTTCGAGGGACAGTATATCCAGATAGTTTGCCGGCTCATCCAACAGCAGGATGTTGGCGCCTGAAACAAAAAGTTTTGCAAAGGATACCTTTATCCTCTCCCCTCCGCTTAATACGCCGACATTTTTGTAAACATCCTCTCCCGAGATCAGCAGCCTTGCAAGTATTGTCCTTGCAACTGTCTGGGATTGGACACCATCCTTCATAACATTGTCAAGTACCGGTTTATTATATTCCAGGTTTTCAAAGTTCTGATGGAAATATCCTAACCTGGCTTTGGGAACAATATGAATATTACTGTACCCTCTGCTGCCCGCATTACCTTTTATCAGATTTAGAAGCGTTGTCTTTCCGGAACCATTTTCTCCCCATAGGGCTGTTTTTGAACCATTGTAGACTTCAAATCCTGTATTGTCAAAAATCATATTTCTGCCATAACTGAATGAAAGCTTTTCAGCGGAAATAACAATCTTGTTTTCAGGCGGGTCTGTCAATGAAAAATCCAACTTGATTTTTGGGAGTTCCTTTGGTTTTTCTTTAACCTCCAGCTTTTCCAGCCTTGTTTTGAGGCTGTTTACGGCATTGTGCAGCTTTTCCTGCTTTTCATTTGCCGCACGCCTATGAAGGCGCGCTTCAGAATTTCCCATCCTTTTTGGCGCCTTCCTCATGATTTTTGATCTGCTCTGTCTGTCGCTTATTGCATTCTGCAGATTTATCCTTTCTGAAACATAATTTTCATATTCCTGTCCCATCCGCTCAAATTCCCTGGCGCTCTGCCCTTTATAAAAAGAATAGTTGCCACTGTAAAGCCTGATCCCGCCGTCTTTTACCTCAAGGGTTTTATTACACAGGTCATCCAGCAGGCTCCTGTCATGGCTGATAAGCAGGAATGTATCAATTCCCGCCAATTTTGTTTTTAGCAGCTCCACACCCCTGTAATCGAGATTTGCTGTCGGCTCATCGGCAAACAACAGTGCATCTTTGTTGCCAAGAGAATTGGCGAGCTTGATCCTTGTGTTTTCCCCTCCGCTGAACACATTCTGATGCTTTTTACCAGCCAGATCAAATTCCTTAAGCAGCTTCCCGCCGGCATCAACAATATTTTCATCCGCAAACTGACGTATGAAGGATATATCAGAATACCGCCTTACAAGACCCCCGTCCGGTTCTATTTCCCCCGAAAGAATATTCAACAATGTTGTTTTACCCGATCCATTTTGCCCTACTATACCAATCCTGTCACCCGAATAGACTTTAAGTATGTCAAAAGTCAGAACCAATCTGTCACTAAAGTATTTTTTTATATTTAAGGCTTCTAAAAACAGCATAAAAAAATCTCTCCTTTCACTGTTAAAAAGTGTGCTGGAAAGATAAAATGTGGTAAACGCATACAAACAAGGCCTGCTTTTGCCCGCGAGTTTGTTTTTCTGCTAATCCAGCACAAATAAGAGCAGTAACGCTCTTATCCAAATCAAGTTGATTTAAGCCGAATCAGCCAATTCTCATCAATTTAATACCTTGCCCTTTCATAAATCTGATTACATTTTACTATACATAAAGGGGGAAATCAACTGCATTGTGTGATGGTTTAAGCCATAAAGGCACGATTACAACACTTGAATTAAATTCTTCCATGAAGTATAATCACGATATATCAATCAGTATTATATAAACCGTCTGTATTATAAGGATTGCTTATATGGATATTAATCTGGAATTATACAAAGTATTTTATACCGTTGTCAGGTCGGGCAGCATATCCAAGGCCTCCCTGGAACTATTCATCTCTCAGCCTGCAGTCAGCCAATCCATACGGCAGCTTGAGACAAAGCTCGGAGGCCGGCTGTTCTTCAGGACTCCCAAAGGCATAAAGCTCACGCCGGAAGGCGAAGTTTTATACAAGTACATTGCTCAGGGATATAATATGATTCTTCTGGCAGAAAACAAGTTTTCTGAAGCTATCAACCTGGATGCGGGTGAAATACGCATCGGAGCAAGCGATATGACCCTGAAATACTTTCTTCTGCCCCATCTTGAGGAATTCCACAAGCGTTATCCCAAAGTACGCATAAAGGTGACAAACGGACCTTCACCGGAAACCGTCGCCTGCCTTAAAAGCGGAATGATTGATTTTGGAGTGGCAAGCCTGCCGCTCTTGGATAATAGCGCAGTGGACGTCATCAATGCCATGGAGATACAGGATTGTTTCATCGCAAATTATAAATATGGACATCTTGCTTCCAGGAAGACGGCTTTGGCGGAATTATCGGACTATCCTGTAATTATGCTGGAAAAAAATACAAGTACCAGAAGATATATTGATAACTTCCTTACTTCCAAAGGAGTAGCCCTGGTTCCGGAAATAGAGCTTGCTACCAGCGACCTGCTTGTCCAGTTTGCACGCCGTGGGTTGGGAATTTCCTGCGTAGTCAGGAATTTCGCTGAGATTGACCTGGAAAACGGAAGCCTGTTTGAGCTTGACCTTGCGGATAAGATTCCTCCAAGACAAATAGGCATAATCAAGCTGAACAACACACCCCTCTCAGCGGCAGCAGTTAAGTTTATTGAACTCATAGACATATCATAGACATCTATTCACATTGAAGTTATAACGGATATTATATATAATATCCGTTAGGGTTGGAGAAAGTGTAGCTGATTTCAGAAAAGGTCCGAAAGAAACAATGGAAGAAATCCCAAATATCATTAGAGCAAAGAAGGGAATATGAGAAGTGACAGGAATAATTCTGGCTGGTGGCAAGAGTTCCCGTATAAAAGTCGAAAAAGCTTTTCTTAAAATTGGTGACAAACCGATTATAGAAATAATCCTGAATAAATTGAAAAAGGTCTTTCCTGATATAATTATTGTTACCAACTCCCCGTCAGAGTACAAATATTTAGGAGTTAAACTGTTTAGAGACATAATCCCTGAAAAAGGCTCCTTGGGTGGCTTATACACCGGCCTGGTAAATTCGGAAAGCAGATTTAATTTTGTCGTAGCATGTGATATGCCGTTTATCAGTGAAAACTTAATTAGAGAAGTTGTTGGAAATGGTGATGAATACGATGTGATTGTGCCGAAAATCAACAACAATTATGAGCCGCTTTTTGCCATGTACTCAAAAAGCTGCGTCAGTTTTATAAAAAAACAATTGGATGAGGATAACCTAAAGATTACGAATTTTTTCCCTTTTATCAGACTTAAGGAAGTAGCAGAATATGAAATAAAGCAGTTTGACCCTGATTTCCATTCCTTCATCAACATAAATACCGGAATAGATTATGAAGATGCAGTAAAAACAACAAATAAAATTTAGAGGAGCATAAATCTTTACTTTCAAGAATCAACCGTTTCGCTTTCCTCAGCCAAATCCTTAATTTTGCACAATGAATGATTCCATATAACGTCATGGACATAGAAAGGAAATAATGATTTGAAGATTATCCAGAAGCATCGTTCCAAAATGCCGTTACCTTTGGGTATATCAAATCCCACATATACTGAAAGGTTGGTAGTGCCTTTCCTGTTTTCATGGGTATCAAATATCAAAACCCCATCTTTTGCAAAACCGCCTTTAATCCTGTAAATCATATACCGGCCTCTGATTACTCTTTCCAGTACCAAATCAAAGTTAATTGCCTTATGGAAAATTTCATATTTTATTACGCTGCCGACTTCGTTAGTCAAGCCGGCTACCTTGCGTATATTTATAAACCTCGGCCTGAGAAATTTCCTGTCCGGGTCTCCGAATTTGCCTAATTCGCCTAGTACTTTTTCCTTTCCCTGTTTTATTTCTATCGTATACATGCTTTCAAACTTTTTTTCAGAAGTTATATTTTCATCCTTTATAAGTTTTTTGAAGTATTCCCTTCTGCCGTCAAATTCTTCTTTATAGAGTGCGGTTGTATGGCGGCTTATCCTGCTCCAATCCAATCCGAAAAGCAATTCCGCCAGATAATTTCTGACCGTGATTACCAACCCGCCCCAAAATATCGAAATCAGAATATTAGGTCTGACCATTTCAAAGAGTATTTCTTTATATGTCCCGTCTCCGCTGGCAATCTGCCATAATATCTTTTCCAGTTTTCTTTTTTCCCTCACTTTTACCTTTCTTTCACTCATTACAGCTTGATAAAGTATCCTGCTCAAGACGGGTTTACCAAAAAAAAGTCTATTAAAAAAATAAATCCACCTTCCATAAAAGTTATCAATACTGAATTCTCTGATCCTGGGTAAATAGTTTTCTTTAAGGCTCTTCTCGTCCACTCCGGTAAACACCGCTTGTGCTAACGCTTCAGCTGTCCTGTAGGCAGAAATTATTCCGTCCTTGTTCAGCTTCATAGTCACTAAATCGCCTATTGCTGCAATCCTATCTCCAAATGGATTTTTTGCAGTACCCACTACAATCCTGGGACTGCACATACATGCCTGTTTGAGTTTGGGATTATCCGGCAATATGCGTTTGACATGCGGCAATGTGAGGAATCGTGATATTAATTCCGATGAAGAGCCATACTTTGAATCAATATCAGGGCCAATCAAAACTACTGTCAGAAAATTTCCCTTGGGAGTTATAGAGCACAATTCTATTCTCAGACCTTTGGATCCGTATTCAATATAATATGAAGCTCCGTTCATTGAATCAATAAGCTCTTTAGTGGCTTCAAGCTCGAAAATCAATGTTTTTCTGGTCGCCGGAGCCCTGAATCCAGGCATCAGCTTCTCAAGATTCCCCATCATTGCATTCTTTTCATTTTTATGCGGCATATTGTTTACACCTGAGGCTATTACCACAAAGTCACACTTTATCTGTCCCGACCCATTGTTATATTGCACTCGCGGCATTCCATCCATATCGCGCGAGATACCTTCTACCTTCGCAGATATCACATGTGCGCCACTTTTAACCGCTTCCTGCAATAGAAATGTATCAAAGTTAAAATATGCGTCAGCCCTACCTTTGGGCTTTGCTCCCCTATATACCGTTAACATTCTTCTGGGCTTATGGCTGTGTACTCGCCAGGATTTAAGCGAAATATTTTTCCAGTGACTTTGCACAGTTATGGACTTGATCTGGCCTTGAATCACTTGCCTGGGTATTGACAATTTTAGTTCCTTCAATAAATCATACATTTTGGGAGTAATGCCCCCGGCGCAAAAATTACAGCTATCTTTGAACGCTATGGCTTCATGTTCGATTTCTTTGACTTTCATTTCCAGGATAATCACATTTATTTTTTTTCCTGATTTTTTTGCTTTTTTTAATACCTCTATTGCAAAGAAAGACCCGGAAGGTCCCCCTCCTACTATTACGATATTAGCTCCGTCATGCAATTCTTCATGCTGAAAACGGGACTTAAAGGAAATAATGGACTTGATGATATTCATAATATTATTCATTAGTACAAAAACCTCCCTGGTTTTGTCTGCCATACACAGCATAAATCATTTTGATTTACCTATCCCATGAGTCTTTGCCTACTTCAATATTAACATAATATCAGAAGTGAAACTATCGTATCTTACATTTACCAGATTCTATATTTCAAAATACTCTTTCATGGTATCGATTATTTCTTTTTTAACATTTTCATCGGTAATTTCACCGCATTTTTTACCGATACGAAGCTTGGAAACAGTTCTTATCTGATGTACCATTACAACAGAAGGCTTTTGAAGCCCTGATGCTTTAGGGGTGAGTAAAACTTCGGTTGGAAATACCCTGCTATCCTGCTTGAGTGAAGAAACCGGCAAAATAGTTGTAACAGGAAGAATTTCGTTAACCATATCATTTGATATTACCAGAGCCGGCCTGGTTCCTGACTGCTCGGAGCCTATTACGGGATCATGATTCACCCAATAAAGAGACCATTTTTTTATCATTTCCCCCCCATCTCCTCTGCCTCTTTATCAGTATTCCGATAGTACTCCATACTTTCTTCCGTCCGCTTGATAAAATCGGAATTATTAACTGCATCTATCAAGCCTTTCTTGTATATCTCTTTTTTCGTTTTCACAATATACTCCTCAACGGCTTCTCGTACAGCTGCATTTACAGATAATGCCACCTTGTTATCTACCATATCTTTTAACAGTTCTATATCCTGTTCAGGTAATACAACCGTATATTTTATACCATGTTCTATCGCTTTGGATCTTGCCATACTAAATAGCCTCCATATAATATATGCTTAATTATATTATAATTAATACCATCATAAAATGCAAGTATTTATTCAATAATAATTGGTAAGTCCTATTAATTTCCCCGGCAGATCTTTGTTGAATCCGATACATATGGAAAGATATTTCCAAATTCATGAATAATCCCAATTTCATCAAGCACCTGAGACAATTGGCCCCTGTGATGCTGTTGATGCGTTATATGCTGGGTGATATATTCCCATACTGATATATCAACCACCCTGCCATTATAGATTTTCATATTCTTTTTTACGAGTTTAAGATCGTCTTCTGTCACGCTATCCACAAAATCTATAAAATTCTTATCCAGTTCACGCATTATTTCAGAGGCTTCAAAAAACGAAGTTTCAATCCTCTGGAATACCTGTCTTCTTTCTTTATGATCCGAACAATATTTTCTGCCTGAGATATAAAGCATTGCATTTAAATAATACCATTCCCCCAGGATAATATGATTGAAAAGATTATTAATACTTTTACAGAATATATTTCTCTCACATTTCAATTCATTATCTGAAAGCCTTGAAAGCAGTTTTATTATTTCATCATCTGTATCCCTATTATACTTTGCATATAGCACCAATATATTTTTCATTAATCCTCCTCGCAGCCTTGCTACCCCATACATTCAGCCTCTTTTACCGGACTCTTTTTCAAGTAGGTCATCCCAATTTCTATCCGCCTCGTCCTGGATTTGATTGATCATTCCCTCTGTAAGATATCCATACCTTCCCTGCATCTTTAAA
>VEPD01000024.1 GCA_012027035.1 Ruminiclostridium sp.
AGGGCTTGTCTGGTAATAAATGTGCCATCTGATTCCGTGATGATTTTTTGTTCGGCAAGGCGGATGGAGGCGCAGATACTTTGTGTATCTAAGCCGACATCTGCGAAGCTGAACAGAAAATCAGCCGGAATGCTTGGTACAGTTATTGCTGGACAAGCCCTAAAGTTTATAATAACCATAAAATTGCCTCCAGACTGATTTCACAATGGAAATCGTCTGAAGGCAATAATTAAGGGTATACATAATTAAGGTATACAGCAGATCATTTTACTTCAAATACTGCTTTTGCAACCTTACAGCCTGTAAGGGCCATACTTCTTGCATCAGGCTGGCTGCCGCCGATATATACTTCAAACATCCCCGGCTCCAGTATGCTCCTGCCGCTCTCATCAATCATCATCATATCTTCCGGTGATATTACAAAAACTGCTTTACTTTCTTCACCCGGCGGCAAATGTATTTTCCTGATCCCTCTCAGCTGCCAGCGAGGAACTCTGACACTGGCCTTTACATCCTTGAGATATAGCTGGACGGTTTCATCGGATTCATATTTGCCTGTATTTTTAATTTTTACACTGCATGTCACGCTTTCGCCGGACTTTATTTGTGTGGAGGAAAGCGTAATATCGCCATATGCGAAGGAAGTATATCCAAGGCCATAGCCGAAAGGATAAAGAGCCTCGCTTTTCATGTATTTGTAGGTCCTGTTTTCCATAGAGTAATCATGAAAATCAGGAAGTTCTTCAGTTGTTCTGTAAAAGGTTACCGGAAGCTTGCCGGAAGGGCTGTATTCGCCGAAAAGCAGCGATGCGACGGCACTGCCGCCTCTGGCCCCGGGATACCAGGCCTGAATGACTGCATCAACATTTTCATCAGCCCACCCTACTGCCAGAGCGCTTCCGGAAAGAAGCACCAGAATCACAGGTTTTCCGGTGGCATGAACAGCTTCAAGCAGCTCCTGCTGCATTACGGGAAGATCAAGATATTTCTTGTCTCCGGCAGCATCCGCATTAGAGGCGTCACCTTCCTCACCTTCCATTGATGTGTCAAGCCCCAGACACATAATTACGGCATCCGACATTTCTGCTGCTGTCAAAGCTTCTGCAATCCTATCCCGGGACTGTGCACAATTTTCCACTCTGTCCTTGTAAAGGTGGCAGCCCTCGGAATAATATACTCTCGTATCCGTATTAACGCTATCCTGTAGACCTTCAAGCACTGTAACATAACGTGCGGGAGTACCGAAATAATTGCCTTTCAATACGTCCCTGCTATTAGCATTGGGGCCGATAACAGCTATTGATTTTACTTTATTCCTATCAAGAGGAAGGATATCGTTTTTATTTTTTAAAAGCACCAGTGTCTTTTTTGACACTTCAAGCGCAAAATCCTCATGTTCCTTGCAGCCGTTCATTTCATAAGCTATACCTGTATATGGGACATCTTCTGCAGCATCAAACATACCCAGCTTCATACGGGTTGTCATCAGGCGCACAACGGACCTGTCTATTGCCTCTTCATCTACAAGACCTTCATGGTATGCTATCTGAAGATTCAGATACATATTGCCGCAATTCAAGTCACAGCCGTTATTCACAGCAAGCGCCGCCGATTCCGGAGCAGTCCTGGTCACCATGTGATTTTCATGAAAATCCTTGATAGCGCCGCAGTCGGAAGTAACGTGGCCTCTAAAGCCCCATTCATCACGCAAGATGTCCTTCAGCAGAGTCTTACTTCCGCAGCAGGGTTCGCCATTGGTCCGGTTGTAGGCTCCCATGACAGCCTCGACTTTTGCTTCCGTTACACACTCTTTAAAGGCAGGGAGGTATGTCTCCCACAGATCTTTTTTTGAAACAACGGCGTCAAAGGAATGTCTCTCATTCTCAGGGCCGCTGTGAACTGCAAAATGCTTCGCGCATGCGGCTGCCTTCAAATATTTCGGGTCATTTCCCTGTATCCCTTTGACAAATGCGGCTCCCAGCTTTCCCGCAAGATACGGATCTTCGCCATAGGTTTCATGGCCTCTGCCCCATCTGGGATCTCTGAAGATATTAACATTCGGAGACCAGAAGGTCAGTCCCTTATAAATTCCATGATCGCCATGTCTCTGATACTCATGGTACTTGGCTCTGCCTTCGGTGGATATTACATCGGCTACTTTAAAAAGAAGATCCTCATCAAAGGTTGCAGCCATTCCGATGGCCTGCGGAAATACGGTTGCCGTGCCGGCGCGTGCAATTCCGTGTAAAGCCTCATTCCACCAGTTATAGGAAGGGATTCCCAGTCTGGGTATTGCAGGAGCATCGTAAAGCATCTGGGTGGTCTTTTCCTCAAGTGTCATTCTGGAAACTAAATCCCTGGCACGTTCTTCAAAGGGCAGGTTCTGATTTTTATATGCTGGTATTTCTGACATTTCGGTACCTCCATGTTCATTAATTAAGCTTATATTAACATATTGTGCGGTTAATTGTAATATTATATAGAAAGACTTTGTTGGAATTTGTAGTATAATGGATGTATATGAACAACGTCAACAGTCCCCCACCTCTTAGGTGGCGGGTTTTCGATGGAAAGCTGTCAGTGGTGAGTACAATCTCCCACTGACGTTGTTCAAACGCCA
>VEPD01000520.1 GCA_012027035.1 Ruminiclostridium sp.
CAACTGAGCATAACATAAAAGCAAGACTGTGGGAAACTTTACGTGACAAGGAAACGTCCTCTGTCACAGATAAGGAGTGGATTAAATGAGTGAAAATGTTCAAACGGTAATAGATTATTATGAGAAATACAATGAGGATACCCGTATGGAGAAAAACCCTCTGGAGTATTTGCGCTGCAAGGATATTATTTCTCGATATTTATCGAAAGATTGCATGTCCATCCTTGACGTCGGAGGAGCAACGGGAGCTTTTTCTTTCTGGTTGGCTGAAAAAGGACATAATGTTAATCTGATTGATTTTACTCCAAAACATATTGAAATTGCGAAACAACATGAAAAAGAAAAAGGTATAAAGCTGGCATCAACTATTGTCGGAGATGTGAGGCAATTACCTTTTGAAGATAATGGCTTTGATCTGGTTTTAGTCATGGGGCCTTTATATCATCTTACGGAAAAGCCTGAGAGGGTCAGAGCGTTGAAAGAAGCATACAGAGTGTTGAAGCCAAACGGAAGGATCATATGTGAAACTATTTCCAGATTTGCATCAATGGTTGACGGTTTTCTGTCTGGCCTGGTAAACGATGACGAGTTCATTCCAATAATGCAGCAAGACATAAAGACCGGATTTCATAAAGATACAAGCTCAAGCCAGGAGTATTTTACAAACAGCTATCTTCATCATATGGATGAATTGGCGGGTGAATTAGGGGAATCAGGTTTTCAGCTTGAAGATATTATTGCAGTTACAAGCTTTGGCTGTACAATTCCGGATATCGATAATAAATTAAAAGAGGAGAACTTTAAAAATATTTTACTTGAGACAATAAAGCTTGTTGAAAGGGAACCGACATTAATGGGCGTAAGCAGCCATTGTATGGAGATTGGAAAATGTATTAAATAAATTCGGAATTGCGGTGACAGAAGGGGAAGTTTACTATGATCAAGGATATTATCTTAAAAGCCGGAACTGAGCTTAAAAAGCAGTATTTCAGCTTAAGCTCCTGCAGCGAAAAAGAAAGATTCGATCTGGTGTCAGAGAGCGATCTGTATATTGAAAAAATGATTATAGATGATTTGACCAGATTGTATCCTGGCGATTCAATCTATTCTGAAGAAGCCGGTGAAATCGGGAGGGGCGCGGAGAAATGCTGGATAATAGATCCCATCGACGGAACTGCTGATTTCATTTTCGGTGTTCCATACTTTGCAATATCTATATGCTGTGAGATCAATGGAGAAATTCACGAGGCGTATGTATATAATCCCATGTCAGACGAGATGTATTGGACAAACAGGCAGGAGGGCATATCTTATTTGAATGGTAAACCCATCAAGGTATCGGATACTTCGGAAATCAGGGACAGTTTATTTGCTTTCGGCTTCAGTGCGAATTATAAGAACATTAACCGGTACTATGACGAATGGGGATATGCTTTTGATAATTGTAAAAAAGGAATGCCGTTGATCAGCCCTGCACTTACAATATGTAATGTGGCGAGGGGAAGAATTGATGCTTTTATAGACTTCGGATGCAGCATGGAGGGGCAGGCAGGCGCCGCTCTGATATTGAAGAATGCAGGCGGAACTTTATATAATTATAATTTTTCACGATATGACCACAGGAATAAAGGAATCATTGCGACAAATGGAAAGATTGATTTGAAGGAAAACAGGAGGGATAATAAATGAATAGAGGGGTCTTTTGGCAATATAATGAATTCATACAGGCAGGTGCCGATTTTGTGGATGAAAAAAGGGTTGCAGCCTATGATGAAATGATGGGCAAAATCCGTAATCAAAAGGAACGGGCAAAGGAGATGATGGAGCTTCTTTCTCTTAATAAGAATGATACGGTAATCGATTTTGGTTGTGGTACAGGAGCATTGACAATAGAGGTTGCCAGGAAGTGTATGAAAATGGTAGGAGTAGATATATCTACGGCTATGCTGGAGATTGCCGCAAAAAAGGCAAAAGAAGAAAACCTATTCAACATCGATTTTCATAATGCCGGTTTTCTTACATATGAACACAAAGGCGAATCTGTTGACAAGGTAATGACCAGCGCTGCATTTCACCATCTTCCGGATTTCTGGAAGGTTATCGCGCTGCAGAGGATGCATGATATGCTCAAGGACGGCGGACTTTTATTGCTATCAGATGTAGTATTTTCTTTCGATCCAAAGGAATATGTAAATGAAATCAATGCTTTTTTAGATTTTATTAAAGTCAAAGCGGGAGAAGCACTTTATAACGACGGTATATTGCATATAAAGGAAGAGTTTTCGACATTTGACTGGCTAATGGATGAAATGCTGAAGAGTACTGGATTTGATATAGTTAAGAAAGTTACAAGATCAGAGACGAATATTGATTACGTTTGTAAGAAGCGGAAAAAGAGTGTATAAGAAAATGGCATATTTGTGAGGTGTTTGTATGAGCATATTAGGAAAATTCCCGATATTGGAGTTTGATCCTGACAGACAGGCTTTCATTGAACCAGGCAGAGTGATCGAGCCGATTGATATAGCAGCAAGATGTGTAATCTGCTTTTTTAAGGAAGTAGTTGATAGGCTGGCCAATAATGGTGAACTTAAGATTATAACAGAATTAAGATGTGAATATGGAATCATTCCAATCTATGAAATGGACTTCCAGGGAGAGAAAATTGCTGTATTCAATCCGTTAATTGGTGCACCATCTGCTACAGCTTTACTGGAGGAAGTTATAGCTCTTGGATGCAGCAAGTTTATAGCATGTGGCGGTGCAGGTGTCCTTAAGAAGGATATTGCAGTAGGTCATTTAATTATTCCGGTTTCAGCCATAAGAGATGAAGGGACTTCATATCATTATCTGCCGCCAACAAGGGAGATAGAGGCTAATATCCATGCAGTTAATACTATAGAAAACGTTTTAAACCGGCATGATATAAAATACCTTACTGCGAAGACATGGACAACAGATGCATTTTATCGGGAAACCCGTGAAAAAGTTGAACTCAGAAAATCGGAAGGCTGTGTAACTGTTGAAATGGAGTGTTCCACATTCTTTGCAGTTTCACAGTTCAGAGGTGTGACTTTTGGGCAGATTCTTTATGGTGGCGATGACTTAAGTGGTAATGAATGGGATGGAAGGAAGTGGGTTGACCGTAAAGATATCCGGGAGAGCATTTTTAAGCTTGCAGCAGAGTGCTGTTTGGAACTATAGAAAATATATTGTGGAAGGTGAAAAGATGAACGGTATATTCGAACCAAGACTGGTAAAACCTTCAATCAAATACATGGATAGTTATATTGCAGCATGCAGGGAATATGCAGAAGCGGGCTTAAACGAATATGATGGCTTTCGTGGAGAAAATCCTACCTCTGAGCTAATTAAAACCCTACTTCTTCGGTATGAAAATGAAAGCAGGGGTATCGGACTTCCTGAAGGCTGGGTGCCCAGTTCTGTTTTCTGGCTTGTAGATAATGATGAATACATAGGTTCCGGTAACATCAGGCATGCCTTAACAGAACAGCTCATGAAATTTGGCGGACATATTGGATATGAAATAAGACCTTCGAAGTGGGGGCAGGGATATGGTACGATGCAGCTTAAACTCCTTTTGATTGAAGCAGCTAAGTTGGGCATAAAAAGCGCTCTTCTGACTTGCTCTGCTGGTAATGTGGCATCAATAAAGGTAATAGTGAAAAATGGTGGAGTGCTTATTGATTGTGTTAATAACATCATTGATGTACATGAGCGACCAACTTACCGATACAGAATTGAGACTGGTCATATGAATATTACACTTGTTAGAGCTGAAGCACCGGATGCGGAAGCGATGCTGGAAATGCAAAAGGAATGTTTCAAGTCACATTTTGAAAAGTATCATGATGTTGAAACAAGCCCTATTAATGAATCAATGGAAAAGATGCTGTTTAAGATTAACTATGAAAATGGGAGTTATTTCAAAATAATTACTGATAACATTCATACCGGGTGTATACGGGTTTTTGAGAAATCTCCAAAACTGTACCGTATCGGTATAATTTATATCTTACCAGAATTTCAGAACAAAGGGATCGGGCAAAGGGTATTAGCCCTTGTTGAAAGCTTCTATCCGGAAGCGGAAGCCTGGGAGCTTGATTGTCCGGCCGATTTGCCAGCGAACCGCAGATGCTACGAAAAAGCAGGCTATAAGTTTACAGAGGAAGAAAAAACCATAAACAATAAGCTCAAACTTGTATTCTATAAAAAAGAAATAACAGATTGCTCTTGTGAACCTAGAATAATACGTTATGAAGAATTGCCAAAGCTTTTGAATCTGTATAAACAACTGCATCCGGATGACCCGGATGTTCATACAAATGAGATGTTGAATCAGCTTTGGGATAAAATATATAACGATCCGAACCTGCATTATATAGTAATTGATGAAGACGATATAACTGTTTCCTCCTGCACGATTTCCATTATTAAGAATCTCACAAGAGGGTTAAGGCCCTATGGCTTGATTGAAAATGTAGTCACCCATAAGGATTACAGGAAAAGAGGTTACGGCACCAAGGTTCTACGTAAAGCGATTGATATTGCAAGGAAAAATAATTGCTACAAGGTTATGCTTATGACCGGTTCAAAAAGTGAAGATACATTGAGATTTTATGAGAAGGCCGGTTTTGTCAAGGGAATAAAGACAGGGTTTATCGTAAATTTGTAGACATATAAAAGGGAAGGATTGTGGATGTATGATTGTGAGGAAAATTAAGGAACAGGATATTGAAAGCGTTTCAAGCCTTATGGCAAGAAATTTCGATGAGATTATGTCCCGGTACCATTCAAAGCATATTATAGAGAAATTTAAAAACCATAATACTCCTGAGAAAGTAAGAACCCAAATGCAATGGAAAGAGATATTTGTTGTTGAAGAAGATAATGAAATTATCGCAACCGGGGCTCTGGCAAACTTCGGAGATATGGAAAATCCGAAGTACAGCGTGTCAAATTTCTTCGTCAAGCCTGAATTACATAATAGGGGAATTGGTAAATTGTTATTTCGCAAGATACTGGATACTGCCAAAGGAAAAGGGGCAGAGGTATTGCACGTTCCAAGCAGTAGAAATGCTGTAGCTTTTTATGAGAAGATAAAGTTTGTTCAGGATGAAATTCTAAATGATACGGAAGATGAAATCACCTGGATGACGATGAAGGTAAAGTGAGCTGTTATCGATTCAGGCATGACTGATTATTTTAAGGACATGGAAAGGAGCGATATTTGGTGTTTGATGAAAAAGTAAAAAAGGAAATCCGTGAATTTTTAAATCCCTTTTACGATCGGAAAGATATGATGCATGGTATAAAACACGTTGAGAGGATATTTAAGGAAGCTGACAATCTTTTATTGAAATATCCTCAAGCAGATAAAGATGTTGTTTTTGCTGCTTGTTACTTCCATGGCATTGTATATAATAACGAAGCAATAATTCGTAGTTTCCTTAAAGGGCTAAATATAAATGAAGAGCAGATTGATAGAATTGTTACTGCAGCATTTGATTCGCAGGTTAAAAGTATTCCAGAAACATTGGAAGGGAAAATTACGCATGATGCACATATGATTGAAGGTGGAAAAACCTTTCTTGTTGTAAAGTCGTTGGTTACAGGAACAGCAAGAGGACAGTCTTTAGAAGAAACAATAGAGTATCTGAATACAAATATTCTCAATAAAGGTCAGTGTTATCTGGATGAAGCAATTGTTAAATATTTAAAAAAGCAGGAATATTTAAAGGATTTTATGGAATCTATTCTTGTAGAGTTGAATAATAGTAGGCTGCAGAGTAAGTAGAGGAGGATCCCTATGAGTTGTTTTTCATACAGTGAAATGAAAGCCGGGGAGGAAAAGCATGTATCGGATATGGTATGGGAGGTATTTAAAGAATTTGTAGCACCCGGTTATTCAACTGAGGGGATTGAGACCTTCAAAAGCTTTATTCAGGCAACTGAGCTTAAAAGAGCAGCTGAATCCGGTAGATTTTTTACAATTTGCTGCTGGGATGGTGAAGCTTTGGCTGGAAGCATTACCATGAGAGACAGCAATCACATTAGTCTTTTATTTGTAAAAAAGGATTACCACCGGCGAGGGATTGCAAAAGAATTGTTCAGCAGGGGATTACAAAAGTGCAAGGAGATCAAACCTGATTTATATGAGATATCGGTGAATTCATCGCCATATGCTCTTGAAATTTATAAAAAGCTCGGGTTTAGTGTGATTGGAGAGCAAACTACACGTGATGGCATTACATATATTCCAATGAATATGAAATTTGATGCGAATATTTTGATTCATGAAATGCAGATAGATAATTATAGTGAAATTTATAGATTGTGGAGTACTACTCCTGGAATGGGCTTAAGCGATGCTGATACGCATGAAAATATTCATAGGTTTCTTTTTAGGAATAAGGGCTTAAGCTTTATCTGCCGGCATGAAGGCAGGATAATCGGAATCATACTGTGTGGCCATGACGGTCGAAGAGGCTATATTTATCATGTAACTGTTGCAGAGAAATACAGGGGAAGAGGCATCGGTCAAATGCTTGTTGATAGAAGCCTTCAGAAACTGAAGGTAGAAGGGATTAATAAATGCCATATTTTTGTTTTCAGCGATAATGAAGTTGGCAATGTCTTCTGGAGTTCGACAGGTTGGACTAAAAGAGAAGACATACTTGTGTATTCAAAAAATATTAAGGAGGCTTAAAATGCTTGATACAAAAAGGTTTAAAGGATTAATTGACTTTTTATATGAACATTTGCTTAAAACTCATGATGAAATAACAGATATAAAATTATCAGAAGATAAATGGTCCCTTAAAGAAATCATTGGACATCTGATTGACTCTGCATCAAACAACCATCAAAGATTTGTGAGGTTGCAATATGGGGATCTGCTGGATTTTCCAGCATACGACGGAGAGGAATGGATAAAGACTCAGAAATATAATATTATGAATTGGGATGTCATCGTTACATTATGGTATAACTATAATTGCTTACTTCTTCATATTATTGAAAACACCGAGGAGATAATGCTTGGGAATGTATGGGTTAAAGGCGAAGATACTATCCCGTTGGAACAATTGATAAATGATTATTATAAACATTTGGAATTGCATATGAAGCATTTCAACAACAGACGGGAGGAGTTACCTTGATGAATAAAATAGGATTTATCGGATTTGGAAGTATGGGAAGCATGATTGTAAAGGGCTTTATAAATTCCAGACAGATAAGACAGGAGCGAATTATTGTAAAGAATTTGAAAATACTTAGATTTTAATTGACAAAAGCACTTTTTTATGGAAATATATTAAAAAGTGATTTTGCTTCGTGAGGTTTCCCGGCAAAGTCAGTTGAAGTCAGGGGATAACCCCGTAGAGTCGCTTTTTTGGTGATTCTGCGGGGTTTGATGATTTTATTGGGGTAGAATTTATATGAATCCACAAAAGGAATATTGGAACAAAGAGTACCTTAAGCAACCTTTATCAAAGCCCCAGTATGATGACTGGATGGAAAAATACAAAGATATTCTTGAGGAATCAAAGAATATTCCAATAATTGATTTGGGATGCGGACGTGGAAACAACAGTCTGTACCTTGCTGAAAGAGGATATAAAGTTATTTCTTGTGATATCTGTGATATAGCTGTTGAAAGGGTCAAGGCATACATACCTGAAGCAGAAGCAATGATATTTGATATGCTTCAGGGGCTTCCCTTTGAAAGTGAAAGTATCAGAATAATTATTGCTGATTTATCCTTGCATTATTTTGCATGGAGCGATACGGAAATGATATTGCAGGATATAAAAAGGGTTCTGATGCCGGAAGGGTATTTATTATGCCGGATGAATTCCACAAATGATACAAATTACGGAGCGGGGCAGGGAATAAAAATCGAAGATAATTATTTCGAAGTAAACAGGAATTGTAAAAGGTTCTTTGATAAGAATCAGATTGAGAAGCTTTTCGATAAATGGGATATCCAATATGTTAATGAATACCAAATAGATAGGTATAAGCTTCCCAAAGTACTGTGGGAACTTGCTGCCAGAAAGTTGTAATAACAAAGTTCCTGATAGATGGTTTTGGAGGAGGGTTGATTTATATAATAAAAGCTTTGTTTTTTGATCTTGATGGTACACTGCTTACATCCAAAAGGAAGTTGTCGGGTAAGACAAAAACTGCGCTAAAGACATGTAGAGAAGCAGGGATAAAGGTATTTACCGCTACTGCAAGGCCTCCATTACTTTCCAAAATGCTTGATCTGACTACAGATGAAGAAGAAATCCTTCAGGATGGAGGAGTGTTTTATAATGGCGGATGCATTTGCTGTAACAACAATAAAAATTTTACTTTTTTACCTGAAGAAATAGTAAGCAGAAGCATCGGGGTCATTAACTTGTATGGAGATGCCAATCTGGCAATACAGATGATGGATGAAAAGCACAGTTTCCGATTCAGTCTATCTGATAACGATTATAAACTTTGGGGAGTGAATAAAGATGAACTCATTTCCTTTGAAAATCTCAAATATGCGCATGTTATCAAGATAGTTGTTTTTTCACCATGGGACATACTACCGGATTTGTGTAATAAATTGAATGATGTAGTTGGAACAATGGCAAATGTTTATCTTACCGGGAGAGGTGACTTTAGAAGCATTGAGATAGTAGACAAAAGAATTAATAAAAAGCTTGCAATCGATAGATTAATAAATTTATGTGGATTTAATCATGATGAAGTTGCTGTATTCGGCGATGATTATAATGATATGGAGATGTTGAAAGGATTTAAAAATTCTATTGCCATGGGAAACGCATGCGATGAGGTTAAGTCTTGTGCTGGACATATAACTCTCGGCAATGATGAGGAAGGTATCCATTATGCACTGAGCGATATTTTGAAATTGATATGAATGGGGGAGCGGATGTGAGTAGTTTCGAATGGCTGTTATTTGACATTGGTGGAGTTTTGGTTGAGTTTATCGGTGCACCGAAGATTTTAGAGTGGATGAACTGGCGAGTTGACAGAGAGGAAATGAGTAAAATGTGGCTATATTCTGACTCTGTCAGGGCATATGAAACTGGGAAGATTACGTCATTTGAGTTTGCGGATAGTATAGTGAAAGAGTTTGAACTATCTATTAAACCAGATAAGTTTATTGAGGGCTTTTCAAATTTTCCGAGAGGCCTTTATCATGGTGTAGAAGAGTTTTTACGGAAACTATCTGAAAAATATTCTGTTGCGACTCTTTCCAATACAAATGAAATACATTGGAATAGATTATGTAAAGAGAATAATTTCGAAAAACTTGTAACAAATAATTTTTTATCATTCAGAACCGGATATATGAAGCCGGATAAAGAAGCATATTTAAAGGTTGTAGAGGAACTGAACTGTAACGCAGACAAGATAATCTTCTTTGATGATAACAGAACTAATGTTGAGGTTGGTAGAGATATAGGTATGAACTCAATACTTGTTAATGGGTTCAATGATTTAAAAAAGCAGATTACTGAAATGAGAATTTAAATAGCTATGAGACTGTGCATTTTATACGCATAATTCTACACAGTCTCAAGAAGCTCATTAAGTGTTATTTGCTAGAATGGTTCAATTACAACTGAATTGACCCCTTCTTTTCTAGCTTGGTTGATGACTTCAATAGAACTTTCTATCATATTCCTTATATTGGCAACAGTTTTCTGCTGGCTAATTAACCCGCCAATGTAGCACCCCATTTGCTTTTTACAGCCAATGGCTAAAAAATTATAATTTTTCATGTCATCAACAATGCTTTGCGCTATTTTTACGATTTCATTCTTCTCAGCTTTGGCGAATATGATAAATTCATCGCCATGAGCACGGCCTAAAGCAGCCTGACTTAGCTTTTTTCCAATGTTAGTGTTGATTATATTGTAACAGGCAACAATTACACTGTCTCCGACATCAAAGCCATAATCGTCATTTACCTGTTTGAAGTGACTGATATCGAACCGCAATACCATAATACTATCATTTTCTGAGCAAAGTGCAGAGATATTATATGCTGTTTCGAGGAACATTTCCATGTTAGGGATGTTCTTTTTGATTTCATGTACGCCATTTGGTTCAATGCTTAATAAATTTATCTGTTTATCCATTTGAAAACCTTCCTTTTCCAATATTTTTACGAGCTTGTCAATTTCTAATTTCTTCTGTGTCTGCTCATTTATTGCAGAGGTAATCTCAATACGTTTACGTACAAGTTCATAAATCATTTTTTTGCAGTTGATAGGGCCGCTTAGCATTTCTTTTATCTGGGATAGAGTGAAATCAAGATTTTTAAGTATTATGATCCAGTTTATATAATGAGATTGCTCCGCTTCATAGGAACGGTATCCGGTCGAATGGTCAATTACCGATGGCTTGAGCAGACCGATTTCATCATAATGCCGAAGCATTTTTGTGGTTACATTATTCATTTCTGCGAATTCGCCGATTTTCAAATGTTCAACCTCCTCTCAGGAAAAGCATTCCGGCCGGAATCACTTTTATAATAACTATAAACCTTACCGTAACAGGAAAGTCAATATCAAAATCAAAATTTATATATTTATTGCTCAATTTTGTAGTTTGGGAATGAAACTTAAGTATAGAAATCTATACTACTAAAGCTTTTTGATAGTTTGCATCCGCAACTTGCAATGTAACATAGTCCATAATTAGGAAGATAATTATTAAGGTACTTATTGACAAAAGATTAAGCTTTGTTATATAGTAGTAGTAAATAGAACTACTAAAAAGAGGTGATTGTTTGAACCTGGTAGAAAATCTTATGAAAACAGGACTTACTCAGCATGTGAAAATGTAATTTTCCATATGAAAGAAGCAACAGAAAAAATCAAGCAAGAGTGCCCTCAAAGCCGCAAGCCATCTGAGCTATATATTACAGTAACGGGATTCGGACACATTAAAGACAAGATACGGAATATCATATGCAGTGCAAAGGAAAGAGTGTATGTATCCATGTAATATAAAATATGTTGATGTCGGTGGCGGATTGGGGATTTCATATAAAGAAGAGCATACCGCTGTTTCCGTTCAGGAGTATGCGTCTTTGATAACAGAGCCTTTTAAGGATATTCAGGATATAACATTCATATTGGAGCCGGGAAGATTTCTTACCGCTCAGGCAGGTATACTGGTTACCAGGGTTCAATATGTAAAAGAAAACCTTTATGGCAAAAGGTTTGTTATTGTCGATACCGGTATGCGCCACTTGATAAGACCGCCTTTATACGGGGGATACCACAGTGTTATTCTGGTAAGGAAAAAGTCGGATGACAGGATAAAAGCCGATGCTGTGGGACCAATATGTGAAAGCACAGATTTCCTTGGGAAAGAATGCCTTCTGGAGGAGGTTTGTCAGGATGACCTCTTGGCTGTAACCGACACAGGGGCATATGGTATTGTACTTGCTTCACATTACAATTCGCATTCGCTGCCGGTGGAAGTATTGGTTGATAGTGCCGGATTCAAAGTCATCCGGCGAAGAGAAACTTATGAAGACTTATTGTACGGAGAGTTGACCTGATTTAACAGGATGAATATGGAGGGATTTCGGATGGGTATAAAATTCTCTAAATACTCGGCATTGGGTAATGATTATATAGTTATAGACCCATTGTTAAACCAAATCAATCTAAATGCAGAAAATATCAAAAGAATATGTGACAGAAATTTCGGGGTAGGTTCCGACGGTATACTTTATGGTCCGGAATTCATGGATGGCAGGATAAGCTTGAGGATATTTAATCCTGACGGGAGTGAAGCTGAAAAGAGCGGAAATGGAATAAGAATATTCGCCCGTTATCTCAAGGGACATGGATATGTTGAAAGCTCAGAATTTGACATTATTACAAAAGGCGGTATCGTACATATTTTTGTATTAGACAGTGAAAATTCGCGTATCAAGGTCGATATGGGAACTGCCAGCTTCATGAGCAGCGACATACCTGTAAGAGGCGTTAAACGTGAGGTTGTAAGAGAACGGATAGTTGTACGTGGACAGGAAATACAGTGCACTTGTTTGACCATAGGCAATCCACATTGTGTTGTAGAGATGCTGGAAATTTCAAAAGAATCGGCTAAAGGACTGGGACCGCTTCTGGAGAATAATGAACTCTTTCCGGCTAGGATCAATGTGCAGTTTTTAAAGGTTATTGACAGGAACAATATCCGCATTGAAATATGGGAAAGAGGCGCGGGATATACACTGGCTTCCGGCAGCAGCAGCTGTGCGGCTGCATCGGCAGCATTCAAGCTTGGATTAGCCGACAGATGCATAAAGGTGCATATGCATGGCGGAGCAATTGAAGTGGAGATTGGTGAAAATGGACATATATTAATGACCGGAAGCGTGGATGTGGTATTTGAGGGTGAGTTAAGCAGCCAGTTTGAGAAGAGTTTATTATAGGCGGTGGGAATATGGAAGGGTATATTGCCGGAAGCATATCCGAGAGGCTGGGTGGAGTAAATTTTGGCAAGGGAACAGGTTCATATAAGTTTGTGGTTATTAAAGAGGCTAAAGCCAGAGTAAGAAGACTTAAGCCAGAGAAACCTTTAATTGATATGGGCGTAGGCGAACCTGATATGCCAGCTCCTCCTGAAATTGTCGAAGTGTTATATAAAGAGGCCGGTAAACCGGAGAACAGGTTTTATGCCGATAACGGTATTTACGATTTCTATGAAGCTGCAGCCCGGTATCTGGAGAAAGTATATGGTGTCGGAGGTGTTAATCCCGATACAGATATATTGCATGGAATAGGCTCAAAGCCTGTCCTGGCCATGCTGCCTGCAGCGTTTATCAATTCTGGCGACATAACGCTTGCAACTGTCCCGGGGTATCCGGTTCTATCAACATGGACGCGCTACCTGGGAGGAGAGGTTTATAATCTCCCTTGAGTGAAGAGAACAGTTTTTATCCCGATCTTGATATCATTCCGAGTGACATATTAAAGTGGGCAAAGCTTCTGTATATTAATTATCCTAACAATCCCACAGGACAAACAGCGACGAAAGAGTTTTATACAAAGGTAATGGATTTTGCCCGTAAGAACAGGATTATTGTTGTATCCGACGCCGCTTATGCCGCATTAAGCTATGAGGATGCAAAGCCTTTGAGTTTTCTTTCAGTGGAAGGAGCCATGGAAGTCGGCGTGGAAATACACTCGCTTTCAAAAGCATTCAATATGACAGGATGGAGAATGGCTTTTATTGCAGGCGACAGTAAAATCATAGAAGCATACGGCGCAATTAAGGATAATACCGATTCGGGACAGTTCAGAGCAATTCAGAAAGCCGGAATATATGCAATGAATCATCCTGAAATTACAAAAGGAATTTGCGAAAAATATTTAAGACGTTTTGATTTACTTATATGCGCATTGAATGAAGTGGGATTTAAGGCTTCCAAACCAGGGGATATATTTTACTGTTATGTGAAATGCCCGAAAGGAACGGAGGATGGGATCCAATTCAAAAATGCGGAAGAAGTTGCAAAGTATTTTATTGAAGAAGGACTTATCTCTGTTGTACCATGGGATGATACTGGAGCTTACTTAAGGTTTTCGGTAACATTTGAAGCTAAAACAGAGCAGGATGAAGAGAATATAATAAATGAGATGAAAATGAGACTGAAGAATTTAAAACTGGTATTTTGCTAAAAGGAAAATTGTTTATGAGAGAATGTATACCAGGGCGGGATAATATTTATCCCGCCCTGGTATACATATCAGTCATCAAGGTATTTCGGAATACCCATATCCAATTCAGGCTTTATTAACACCAGGAAATCTTCCAAAGTCATGAAGCCCAAATCGCCATTTCTCCTTGAACGGACAGAGACTCCCTGTTCGGAAACCTCTCTGTCTCCGACAACAAAAACAACCGGTACTTTTTCAAGCTCCATTTTTCGTATTTTCGCCTTCATTTTTTCATTTCCCGAATCCAATTTTACACGCATTCCCAGGACCTTTAGTTTTTTCACCAGTTTTTCGGCATATTCGGTATGACAGCTGTTAATAGGGACAATGCCGATCTGGACGGGCGCATACCATAATGGGAAGTCCCCGTTATAATGTTCTATAAGCATTGCAAAAAAGCGTTCCAGGCTGCCGAACAATGCCCGATGGACCATAATCGGCGTATGTTTCATCCCGTCTGCTCCTATATAAGACATGCCGAACCTTTCAGGAAGATTGAAGTCAAATTGAATTGTACTGCATTGCCATTCCCTGCCTAGTGAATCCATCAGCTTCAAGTCGATTTTCGGGCCATAGAATGCTCCTCCTCCATCGTCGATTTCATATTCAAGTCCGGATTCAACAACAGCGTCCTTAAGGCATTGGATGGCAGAATTCCAGGTATCATCATCTCCGATTGACTTTTTCTCAGGTTTGGTTGCAACATAAGCTTTAAAATCATGCATCCCAAAGGATTCCAGAATATAGAGGGAAAACTTTAAAGCTTTCACCACTTCATTATGGATTTGCTCGGAAGTACAGATTATATGTGCATCATCCTGGGTAAAGCCTCTGACTCTAGTGAGGCCTTGAAGCACTCCCGAAAGCTCATACCTGTAAACAGTCCCGTATTCTGCATATCGTATCGGTAAATCCTTGTAGGATCTCAACAAACTGTTGTAAATCATAATATGAAACGGACAATTCATGGGCTTTAGGTAATACTCTTCATCGTCTATTTCTATTGCGTTGTACATTGAATCCTTGTAAAACTGCAGATGCCCTGACGTTTTCCACAGGCTGGAACGACCGATATGTGGACTATATACCCATTCATAACCGTTCATGATGTGTACAGACTGGCTGAATTTCTCCAGTAGATACCTGACCATGGCACCCTTAGGATGCCATAGTACCAGCCCCTGCCCGATTTCCTGCGATGAGCTGAAAAAATCAAGCTGCGCTCCCAGCACTCTATGATCCCTTTTAGCGGCTTCCTCAATCTTCAGCAAATATTCCTTCAATTGTTTCCCGTCCTGCCAGGCTGTACCGTAAATCCTCTGGAGCATGGGATTTTGTGAATCGCCCTTCCAGTATGCGCCTGAAAATCGCAACAATTTAAAGGCTTCAGGATTAATATCCTTCATGGATGAAATGTGTGGACCCCTGCATAAATCCTGGAACTCCCCAATTGTATAAATACTTATGTCCGGATTCGTGGGATTTTGTGATAGCTCATTGATCAGTTCCAACTTATATGGCTGTGTTTTGAATATTTCTTTTGTAGCTTCTGCACTTATGGTTTCGCATCCAATATCGCCGCCCATACCGATGATTTCTCTCATTTTTCTTTCGATCAACTCTAGATCTTCAGAAATAATTGCTCGCGGCAATTCAAAATCATAATAGAAACCATCTTCAATTACAGATCCGATACCGAATTTGACATCATTGAACATCTGCTTCACTGCATAAGCCAGTATATGTGCCATTGCATGGCGGAGCTTGTATAGCTCCGCATTTTTATTATTCATATATTATCCCTACCTATCATTATTTTTTATTAATAGCGATAGAGTAGCGACGGGTTATACTTCCCGAGCAGTCGGAAATACATATTATATTGTCGTCATACGTAAGGCAAACTGAAACATATAGCATTTTCCTCAAACCCGGTTCACCTCCTTTTAAGAAAATAAAAAACTCCCATCCACACAAGGGATGAGAGTTTATTCACACGGTTCCACCCAAATTACAGCTAAATTAAAGCTGTCGCTCAATATGATTATATCGTAATCAACGGTTGTGCTTACTCTATTTCGGCCAACTGCTCAAAGGTGGTTTTCAGCCGATCATGTTTGGAAATGCTCTCAGCCGGTGACACTTCCTCTCTTTAAACTGTGCTTCAGCTTACTCGTCCTTATCATTACATTGGTTTATTTAATATTAACATATTATATCATCTTTGACATTGGTTGTAAAGGATAAAATCCTCTTAAAAATCCGTTGCTAGTATTGTATTTTTAGGAAGTTATAGCAACTCGGATATGCCA
>VEPD01000328.1 GCA_012027035.1 Ruminiclostridium sp.
GACCGTGTAGCTCTGACTGACTCCAGGAGAGTGGTGACGCCGGAGAAGATTGCCGAGCTGACTGAGTCAGGTTTGAAAGGCATAGGAGGTATACGTACAAAAGGCCATTATTTGGCGTGAGTAAGAATTTCCGGTTTAGTGTTTGTCTCTCGAAGAAAAACTTGATATAATAAAGTCTGTGCTGCTATGCAGTACGGGCTTTTTTGTTTATTGCACAAGTGGGGACGGTTCTCCTTGCGTCCTATGTAATTGGAGAACCAAATAGTAAAATAGCAATAAAACGAGGTAATCCATGAGACACCTTTTTATTCTGAATCCGGCAGCCGGAAAGGGCAAAACCTTGAAGCTCGTTCCTGCAATCAAGAGTTATTTTGCCGCATTAAACGAAGATTACAAAATAGAAATCACAAAATATCCAGGTCACGCCACCGAAATAGCCGCCCAATATTCTTCACAGCAGCCTTGCAGAATCTATTCCGTCGGAGGGGACGGAACCCTGAACGAAGTCCTCAATGGAATGGCGGGCAGCAACAGTAGTCTGGGCGTCATCCCAAGCGGCTCGGGCAATGACTTCATAAAGAGCATCGACCCGGACAGTCCTTTGAACAACATAATAGCAAGGTCGGTAGAAGGCTCTGCAAAACTCATAGATATTGCCCGGGTCAATGGCAGATACTTTATCAATATTGCATCTCTTGGCTTTGACGCCCAGGTGGCGCACACGACACAGCACTTTAAGAAGCTCCCCCTTATTACCGGTAAAATGGCTTATATTCTAGGCATATTCACCACAATCCTGCAGCGGAAAACCAATATGCTGGAAATAGGGATCGACGGCGGCTTTATAGAAGCTGACGCACTTTTAATAGCAATAGGCAACGGCAGATATTACGGCGGCGGAATGATGCCGGTCCCGGAAGCGGAAATCACCGACGGCATGTTCGATATATGCCTTGTAGACAACATTTCCAGAATGAAGATCCTCCGTTTGTTCCCTTTGTATATGAAGGGACAGCATGGTAAAATAAGCGACGTCCATTTCTATAAAGGTAAAAGAGTGGAAATTAAAAGCGCTTCTCCCATAGCTATGAACTCCGACGGAGAAATCTCCATTGTAAATGAAGCAATATTTGAAATACTGCCCAAGGCCTTATCATTCATATTTCCCAAGTGAAGCTTGGAGCAGAGGCCCCGGCAAGCGGGGACAAAATCTAAAAACCGCCGGGCTCACCTACAGGTTCCCAGCGTGGTCCTTTGCAGCAAAATCCAATTTGAAGGATTCATACTGCTCAGTATAAAGCCTCCAATAAGCGCCTTTTCTTTGCAGCAGTTCATCATGTGTGCCCTGTTCTACGATATTGCCATTGTCAATATACATAATGCGTGTTGCATTTTTTATAGTGGAAAGCCTATGGGCTATAACAAATGTGGTCCGGCCCTTCATCAGCCTTTCCATACCCTCCTGGATAGCCATTTCCGTTTTTGTATCAACACTTGATGTAGCTTCGTCAAGTATAAGAATATTAGGGTCTGCCAGCAAAACCCTCGCGAAGGAAATCAGCTGCCTCTGCCCGGTAGAAAGTGTTGAGCCCCTCTCGCTGACCTCTGTGTGATACTTATCCTTCATTTCCGAAATAAACCCATGGGCCATAACAGCTTTTGATGCTTCGATCACCTCTTGCTCGGCAGCATTCAGTTTCCCGTACTTGATGTTATCAAGAATTGTACCTGAAAAAATGAAAGTATCCTGCATCATGATACCCATTCGTTTCCGCAGCGACCCCAAGGTTACGTCCCTTACATCAATTCCGTCTATCAGGACCTGCCCTGAACCTACATCGTAAAATCTGCTGATAAGATTGACAATTGTAGTCTTTCCTGCACCGGTCGGCCCGACAAGAGCTATGCATTCACCCTCACTTGCTGTAAAGCTCACATTATTCAGAATTATACCGCCATCTTTTTCATAACTGAAAATAACATTTTTGAACTCAACCTTTCCTTTTATTGAAGGCATTTCATATGCACCCGGCAGATCGTCAACAATAGGCTTTTCATCCATTGTCTCGAATATTCTTTCCAGATAAGCCATGGATGTAATAATCTGATTGTAGAAGTTGCTCAGGTTGTTTATCGGCCCCCAGAATCTCCCTGTATAATTGATGAAAGCAATAAGGACGCCCAGTGTAACACCCCCGGCAAACCAGTAAACACCTGCAATGTATATCAGGCATGTTACCAATACCGAAATATTATCAACAACGGGTCCCAGGATAAAGCTGCTGCTTACTGCAACCATCCAGGAATTTCTGTACTTTTGCCCCAGATGGTTCAAAATATCAAGGTTCTTATCCTCCCTGACAAATGACTGTGTAATTTTGATACCGGAAATACTTTCATGAATGTATGCGTTCAAATTGGACGATTTATCGCTCACATCCTGCCACGCCCTGCGCTGTTTGTTTTTTACAATAAATACCGCTATCATTAAAGCCGGTATTCCCATGAGACAGAATAACGTAAGCCTGACGTCGATAGCAAGCATGATTGCTATAATAAAGATAAGACTCAGAATATCGATGATTACCTGCATTATTCCGTTGGAAAGCAGATTTCCAATGGTATTTACATAATTGACAACCCGTACATATATTTTACCATGGGGCCTGCTGTCATAATATGAAAAGGGAAGCTCCTGAAGATGGGAAAAAAGGTCAAGCCGCATGTCCCTTATGATGCTCTGCCCGATATCGTTGACCAGCTGAATCCTGAATTTTGAGCATATCGCAATAACCAACAGTGTAAGGGCAAAAATACAGGAAAGCAGGATCAGTCCAAGCACATCTTTGCCGGGAATCCTTATGTCAATTGCATCCTTTATCAGATATGGACCCAGAAGGGAAGCTGATGTGGCGATAATCATCAGTAGCAGAGTGATGGCCATTTTTAACCGGTATGGCTTTACATAATGGATTATCCTCTTCAAATGACCCATATTGAATTTACTTTCAAGAGTTTCGTCAACATCAAATTTATTTCTTCCCATAATCCCCTGGGGCTTCACCTCCAACCGGCAAAATACCGCTCTGTATGGCATATATGTTATAATAATAGCCATTATTAGCGATAAGCTCTGCATGACTTCCCTGCTCTACTATTACTCCCTTATCCAGTACAATGATGTTATCACAATCCTTTACCGATGAAATCCTGTGAGAAATGATAAAGGTCGTTTTGTCACTGTATATGGAACGCAGGGATTGCTGTATCTTCTGCTCTGTTTCTACGTCGACACTTGAGGTGATATCGTCAAGTATTAAAACGGCAGCATCCTTCAGAAGGCTTCTTGCAAGTGATACTCTCTGCCTCTGGCCCCCGGAAAGTCCCACGCCGCGTTCGCCCACAATCGTATCATAAGCTTCTGAAAGCTTAAGGATAAAGTCATGTGCTCCTGCAGTCCGGGCAGCGCTTTCGATATGCATCATCGGAGCATCCGGGGCTCCATATGCAATATTTCCTTCAACCGTATCCGAAAAGAGGAAAGTATCCTGCATAGCCATTGTAATACTGTCCCTTAGCTTTTGCTTGCTTATATTTCTTACATTTATACCGTCAATGAGCACTTCTCCGGTATTGCATTCGTAAAATCTGCAAATAAGGTTTACAAGTGTGGATTTTCCAGCTCCTGTTGGACCGACAATTCCTATTGTCTGCCCCGGTTTTACCAGAAAACTCATATTCTGCATCACTTTTTCCTCTTCATAACTGAAAGTAACGTTCCTGAATTCTACCTGGCCTTTGATTTCATCCATTGATACAAGATTTTCAGGATCCTCAATC
>VEPD01000006.1 GCA_012027035.1 Ruminiclostridium sp.
CAAGAGGTTGCCAAAAATATTCGCATCATTCGGCAAAACCATCTCAGTCATTTCTACCATTGACTCCCTTGGTGATTTCATCTTCATCGGAAAACCCCTTTTCGTAGGAAAAATCTGCTAATATTTGTAGTATACAAAAGCCAGTATGTTTATAACAGGGGATTTTTTAAAGTTCTGAATATGAAAGGCAAATTATTCGCCAATATGTTCCATTTATCATCATAAAATGATATTATAATTAATAGTAAATTGAGATTCTATCCACGAAGTCTTGGACGTATTAATGAACTGGGGCAGCGGCAAATATATTGTACTACCGGACAAGTGGGATATACACGAATACAGCATCATGGAAAGTTTCTGTGGCTCTGTAAGCAATGACAAAGGCGTACAAACTATTAAAGCGGATGTTGAGACTATCCGTGATATGGTAACAAGGCGCCAGGTCGAGCCGGAACGTTGGGAACGACGTTTTTCCAGCGCTGAAATAGAATCGGATTTATCTCAGGATGAAATACTTTCTACTGTAAATCTATTAAGCAATTCATCAAATATACGGTTCCGGGATAAAAATAATTTGCTAAAGGTTCTTGAAGATTTGTCTGTCTCCAAATATGGCCGGTTAACTAATGCCGGAGATGTGCTTTTTTCCTTAAATCCTGCCATGAGATATCCTCAAACCCGCGTAAAGGCCGTTTACTTTTTATCAGATAAAACAGATAGCGCCTACCGGGATATGAAATCATTTGAAGGCCCTTTAGTTTCTATATTAGAGGATGTAAATAGCTTTATTATGAGAAATACAGCAACAAAAGCAAAGTTTTCAAACAATAGTCTGGAGAGATCCGATGAATCTCTTTATCCCTTTGCTGCAATTCGGGAAGGATTGGTAAATGCATTTGCTCATAGGGATTATAGTGATTTTTCCGGTGGGATTAGCATATCCATATACCCGAACCGGCTTGAGATATGGAACTCCGGAAGCTTGCCGTATGGAATAACACCTGAGGCTCTTGGGGCTCGCCAGAATCTCTCAATTTTACGAAACCCAGATATTTCTCACGTCCTTTACCTGAGAGGCTTTATGGAGAAATTAGGCAGAGGTAGTGCAATGATACGAAAAACTTGTGAAGAAATAGGCCTTCCTGCTCCAAGATGGCATTCTGATAATAATGGAGTTACACTTACATTTTTTGCCCCGGAAGTTACCCCGGAAGTTTAAAAGGTACTTAATTCCATTAATGGGGAAATTTCCAAACAGGAATTGAAAAATATTCTTATGCTGAAGGATGATGAGCACTTCCGGAAGTCATACTTAAATCCTGCTTTGTCAATCGGTATGATTGAAATGACTATTCCTGATAAGCCTAGAAGCAGTAAGCAAAAATATCGTATTACAGGCCTTGGCAGGGAATTTGCCAAAAAAAATAAGCAATAGGCTGGCAATGAGGATATAAGTCACCTGTATACGTAAGTGGGGACGGTTCTCCTTGCGCAGAGAGCGCGCAAGTAAGAACCGTCCCCACTTGCGCAATTTCCTGATATTTGTAATATACCAAAGCCGGCATGTTTATTACAGGGGAATTACTCTATATTAAATAACTCACAGAACTGTATATCAACTTCAACATCTCACATTACACCTTGATAATACTAAAAATTATGGAAGTATGCTATAATTTTAGACAAATAATTTATTACTAATACGGAAGGTAGCACTTGTGAATAACAATAAATATTCATGTTTGTATGACATCCCTCTCTTTTACGGCATGGACAATACTTCGTTCAAGTCATTTTGCCATGCGTCCGGGAAAATTGCATTAAAAAAAGGAGACTACCTGTTCAAGCAGAGCGACCCGGCATCTGCAATCTATATCATAAAGGAGGGTAGTTTGAAATTAGTCCGGGTAACAGAAGGCGGAGAAGAAATCATATTGCAGATTGTGGCTTCCTTGGAGGTCATCGGAGAAAACGCATTATTCCGCAAAGAAGCCCTTCAACCGGCGTCGGCCATAGCTTTAGAGGATACAAAGATCTGCAGCATGAGCCGTGAGACCTTTGAAAAAATCATCGAATCCAATCCCCGCCTCGCATGTCAGGTCATTGAGAATCTGGGCAGCCGCCTTTACAATCTCTGGAATCAAATGGCTGAGTTTAATATTCAAACCACCAGGAATAAGCTTTTAAATTTGTTTGTTCAACTGGCAAAGCAGCACGGCAAGCAATGCTCGGGAGGAACTCTTATAAACTTGCATCTTACTCAGCAGGAGTTGGCTTCGATGGTAGGAGCATCCAGGGTAATGGTTTCACAGGTGTTGAAGGAGCTGATTCAAAGCGGCAGCATTTTTCGTAATAAAAAAAATTATATTCTGAAAGACCGCTGTTTTTAATATGGAAATTATATGGAATGTAAAGTTTTTAACAGATTTAACTTCTCTCTTGTGTTAGTATTATAAAAAATATACATAAGAGGTGATTAGATTATGGGTTGTGAATATTGTAGTCCGGTCCTATCTGCGGATATCAAAAACACTATAACCAGTGCTCCTTTTCTTACCCTGGTGACTGTGTCAAAAGACGGGGAACCGCATACCATCGCGGTGGAAAAAGTCAGAGAAGTGAAAGATGATGATATTTTGGTTTTCGGTATATATAAAATGCAGAAGACCAGAGAAAATTTATCACAAAACGGTTTTTTACAGATAGCAGCCGTATCCGGTAAATCAGGCTATAGACTGACGGGTAGAGCCAATTTCACGGATAGTGAAGTAATATTCAGCGTTAAAACAGCCGAATCGCTGTTATAATATCGTATAGTCGTCAAAAAGCCGGAGAAATCCGGCTTTTTGATGGAGAGGAGAATTCAACAATGAAAAACCAAGCAATAAAAGAACTCATAAGGCTGCTGCCGGAAAACGCATTACACTTTGAAGGTTCTGAATATCCTTTGCCTTTGAAAACAACCTTTCTTGGAAATGAAGCAATAAGCGCTGGGCTTTTGCAGCATAAAATATCAGGATTTGCGGGCTGTGATATTAAAGAGCTGTTGGTGCCTGTTTTACTTGGAGCCGAGCTATATGAAGCATCTCTTGCTGACAACAAACAGTTTTTCATTACCGACGAAAAGGTCAGAGACCTTGTATTCGCAAGTAAATGGAAGGCAGGATGGGTACTGGTTCTGGGAGGCTGTAACCAGGATGATCTTTTGGAAAAGCTGAAACAGAAGGGCTTTATGGTATTTACCGATACTCCTGGCATCATAGATACTTACTTTATTGGAAACAGAGCTACGTCCCCCGTTTATTTCCTGCAAATGATGGTTCGGTACGGGCTTATATGGGGACGTATTTCACCGGGAGACGACCATGAAATGGGGCACTTTCTGGAAAAAGACATGCCGGGCTTCATGATAATTACAGATGCCCTTGAACCCTTAAAATATCTTATAGCTTTGGGTATAATGAAGCTTGGCGCTCCGGCGCTTGTACCTTCTTCCTTCCCATTTCCCTATGGCAACCGAATAACAACAGACAATCCTCTGGAACTGGTAGAATCGGGAGTACACTTTCCAAACCTTCGGATGCGTTATTATAACGGTGAAATCATCAGCCTTCCCGGATACTGCAATCCGGCCTTTATCAATGAAAAAATCGAAAAAGGGACTTTCTTTGGAGGAGGCGCATCCTTCTTTTGTTTAAAATCGGCACAAGCCGTTGAGCCGGGGATGCATATTGTAGGCAGCTTATCCGAACAAATCGGTATACTTGTTGAGATTGAAAATACAGCTCTGAGCGATGATCTGACACAAATCATTGAACAGGCCGCAATGCGATCCGTTAATTGCATGCCGGGTATAAAGGCATATGAAAAAGACTCTGTTTTTTATCTACAAACAGCCCCGGGTGTTGAGCTTGACGCCGGTCAAGTAGGTGAGGTTATATATTATGGTGTCCGCTTGCAGTATCAGCGTCTGGAAAAAATCAAGGTTCAAATCATATTTGAAGAAAGCCTGGTGGAAAAGGAATCCGAGAGCATCCGCCGGTTTAAAGCTGCTCGCCGTCAGTTGATTAACGGAATGGCGGAAGAAAATACCGAGGACTTTTGCGTATGTATTGAATGCAGGCCATTTTCCCTGGAACACACCTGTATCCTTCCTCCGGATCGCATCCCCATGTGTGCTTCGAAAACATATTTTTCCGTTAAGGCTGACAGTTGCTTCGGCTCATCCTCAGTTCCCTTCAAACGGCAATCGGAAAAGGAACTGCCCTTGAAGCTGGTTTTTAACAAGGGACCCTTACTGGACGCTGAAAAAGGAGAATATGAAGGCTGCAACAAGATATATCGGGAGATGACAGGAGGCAGACTACAAAAAGTTTATCTGCATTCACTCCGCGGCTATCCCCACACCTCTTGCGGCTGTTTTCAAAATCTTGCCTTCTGGATAGATGAAGTCAAGGGTATTGGGATAATGTCACGGAATTCAAAGGCATCTGCTCCAAATGGACATACCTGGGACTCTTTGGCAAATTATGCAGGCGGAAAGCAAAGTGACGGAATCATGGGAGTATCTTTAAGCTATATTCGTTCATCCCATTTTCTGAAAGGCGATGGCGGTATCGGCAATGTAGTCTGGGCGGACAGCGATCTATATAGTAAAATATCAAGCTGCTTTCTACCGGATCAAAGCGTGGCAACCGAAAAGGATGTTTGCTCTATTGATGAATTAAAGAAGTTTTGCGACAGGTAGCGAATGAACAGACATATGTCATATGCCATTGCCTGTTTACTGAAATCCTCTATATATCTGTATAAGGATTATATTTTTGCCAGCGTTTCATCAATTATACTTTGTATCCCCTTGCTGCAGCACCTGCCGGAAGGATTGTTGATCTTGCAATTGCTTTGCTTCATTGCATTCGTCAATTTTGAAACCTCATCAACAGTTCCGGCTTTATTATCACCCGAAACTACATCCTTTATTTGTCTGGCCGTAACTTTTGAACAATAACAAATAAGCCTGTCAGGATTTTTTTCTTTAAACCAGATACCTACTTTAATATCGCCCTTGTTGAAGTTCTGCCTGAATTCATTATTAAAATACCCTCGCTAAATAAATTTATTCAAATAAATAAAGCCGGGGCATGTGCCTCCGGCTGAAAGAGTCGTATTTGCTATAGGATTATGCATATCAGACCGCCGCTGCCTTCGTTTATTATTCTCTGAAGGGTTTCCTGCAGCTTCAGCTGGGCGTCCTCGGGCATTCTGTTCAGTTTGTTGTGAAGTCCCTCGCTGACCAGCTCATGAAGTGATTTGCCGAAAATATTGGACTGCCAGATCTTGCCGGGTTCATTCTCAAATTCTTTAAGAAGGTAATTGACCAGTTCCTCGGATTGCTTCTCGGTCCCGACCAAAGGCGCGATTTCGGTCTCTATATCCGCCCTTATCATATGAATGGAAGGCGCGCTGGCACGCAATTTAACTCCAAACCTGTTACCCTGCTTGATGATTTCAGGTTCATCCAGAGCCATTTCATCCATTTGCGGCGTCACGACGCCGTATCCCTTGACTTTGACTTCATGCAGGGCAAATTCCACTCTCTCGTATTCCCTTTTTACAGTTGCAAGATTTTTCATAAGGCCTATAAGCTTATGCTCGCCCTCTATATCCATACCGGTTTCATCGCTGAGAACCTTATAGAAAAGTCCGTTGGCTGCATTGACATTTAGTAGAATATTCCCTGAACCCGCATTGATTTCGTTGATCTTCGCGTTTTCAACAAAATCATAGTTCGCAAAATTATTTATGGAATTACCGGCTTCTCTGATGTTGTATACTTCTTTGAAGCTATCCCTGATTGCCTTGAGCATATCCGACTTCAGCCAGTGGTCCTCATCAAGAGTTTCCACCCATTTCGGTATGTTTACTCCTATTTCACAGACAGGGAACTCATATAGGATTTTTTCCATGATTCCACTGATGTCCTCACTGCTCATTTGAGCACAGTTTACACACATTACCGGCACTGAATACTTTTCTTCCAATTCATCTCTCAGCCTCTGGGTTTCATCAGCTTCAGGCCGGATTGAATTAACCAGGATCACGAAGGGCTTGTTAATGTCCCTCAACTCGCTTATTACGCGTCTTTCAGCTTCGATATAATCTTCCCTGGCAATATCGGTGATACTTCCATCGGTAGTGATTACCAGGCCTATGGTCGAATGATCGTTGATCACCTTCCTTGTACCCATCTCGGCAGCCTGCTCAAAAGGTATCTGATAGTCGTACCATGGTGTTGAAACCATCCTGGGAGCGCTGTTTTCAAAATATCCCAAAGCTCCTTTTACAAGATACCCGACACAATCCACAAGCCTGACCTTAAGCTTCAGAGTCTCATCCAATGTAATCTCAATAGCCTCATTCGGGACAAATTTCGGCTCGGTTGTCATGATAGTCCTGCCGGTTGCACTTTGCGGCAGTTCATCCTTCGCTCTTTCACGGCTGTACATGTTTTCTATATTGGGGATTACCAGTAAGTCCATAAATCTTTTAATAAAGGTTGATTTTCCAGTCCTCACAGGACCTACGACACCGATGTAAATATCCCCCTGTGTCCTCTCAGCGATCTGTTGGTATATATTGTATCTTTCCACCCGTTAACCCCCCTTATAATAATAACGCAAGGCATATTCGAAATCTCGGGTTATCGAACCCCACTCGATTTTAGGCAGATTCTGCTTTGCAGAATGCCTCTGATAAGGGATATCAGGGATAAGCTGATTCCCAATATAAATATATGTCTGAAATGAGTTATTATTACAGGTTTTTATTTGACAAATACCCTAAGTATTTTGTTGATGAAGTTTACCGTTATTGGAAGTTTATTCCATCTTTCGCCGTCAACGCTAAGAGTAAAGTTATTTTTGCCTTCGATAGTACAATTCCTGGTCCTCAGCCACATAACGTTCCTGTCATTGATGAAATCATTGCTCATTACCTTGAAAAGCAAACCGGCCAGATCGATTGGAGCACAATTGTGCAAAAGCAGAATATCCATAAAGCCGTCGGATAAATCGGCCTCTTTGATGACATTATAGAATCCGGCCGCATGCTTTCCGTTCATGATCAGGAAAAACAGAAAATCTTTTTCAACGATTTCATTGTCTGTTGTTATTTTTAACTTGACGGGTCTGATATTTGTAACTTCTCCAAGGGCTTTCAAATAGTATGCCAGCGGTCCGAAATTCTTCTTGATTTCACTGCTGGTATTATAGGAAACATCAACAAAATTTCCGCCGGCACAGGTATTAAGAAAATAAAATTCATTATTTATCAGGCCTGCATCCACATCGGTAGTATTTCCGGCAATTATTATATCAATGCATCTTTTCAGATCCGTAGGAATGTTGAGACTCCTTGCAAAGTCATTGCAAGTACCGGATGGTATCACTCCGATAGGTATCTTGATATTGTTCCCGTTCATTTCGTTAACAATGGAATTGACAGTGCCGTCGCCGCCTGATGCTACAACAAAAGAGTAATCATTTCCCTGTAATATCTCCAGTATTTTTTTATTTCCAAAGTTTCCCATTCTATAAGGAGTCACCAGAATATTGTTTTCCACAAACCGCTGAATGATATAATCCAGCCTTCTTGGAACATTTCTGCTGCCTGATTGGGGGTTGTATACCATTAAAGCTTTTTTCATCGGCTTCTCCTCCACTATTGGCTTTGGTTGAACAACGTCAACAGTCCCCCACCTCTTAGGTGGCGGGTTTTTGATGGAAAGCTGTCAGTGGTGAGTACAATCTCCCACTGACGTTGTTCAAACGCCACGCGAAAGCGGGGCGCGCAAGCGTAGCTTGCGTGAGCCGGAGCC
>VEPD01000338.1 GCA_012027035.1 Ruminiclostridium sp.
ATCCACAATCGCCTGAGACTGTTTATCGCTCAGATTGCACCTGTCAATCAATCCCTGCTTAGCAAGAGGCACTGTCCGTGAACTCCTGATTATCCGGATCACTTCGGCAAGATTGTCTATGGCGATCTTTAAGCCTTCCAAAATGTGAGCCCTTGCCTCGGCTTTTTCCAGCTCAAATCTCGTTCGTCTGGTGATGACTTCCTTCTGATGTTTTATGTAATAATCAAGCGCCTGCCTCATATTAATGATTTTCGGTTCAAACTTCCCTTCATCGGTCGTCACAAGCGCCAGCATATTGACACTGAAGGCGTCCTGAAGCTGCGTATGCTTGTACATCTGGTTCAAAACAACACTGGCATTGGCGTCACGTTTTAATGATATTACTATCCTTACAGCTTCATTTCTGTCCGATTCATCATTTATATCCGAGATCCCCTCAAGCTTCTTTTCCTTAACCAGATCCGCTATCTTTTCTATAAGCCTGGCCTTATTTACCTGATAGGGGAGATCTTTTACAATTATCCGCTGACGATTCCCGCTTACCTGCTCTATTTCAGCCTTCGCCCTGACAACAATACGCCCTCGACCCGTACGGCAGTAATCCCTTATCCCCTGTTTTCCGATAATTGTCCCTGCTGTTGGAAAATCCGGCCCCTTGATAATTTTACTCAGCTCTTCAGCGGCCAGTTCCGGATTTGCAATGATTGCGATAATTCCGTCTATAACCTCCACCAGATTGTGGGGAGGAATATTTGTCGCCATTCCCACGGCTATTCCCGAAGACCCGTTAACCAACAGATTGGGGAATCTGGAGGGTAAAACCGATGGTTCCATCTCATGCTCGTCAAAATTAGGCTTGAAGTCGACTGTGTCCTTGTTTATATCCGCCAGCATTTCCATTGCAATCTTGGAAAGCCTTGCTTCAGTGTATCTCATAGCCGCAGGAGAGTCTCCGTCACGGGATCCGAAATTTCCATGCCCGTCCACAAGCGTATATCTCAATGAAAAATCCTGAGCCATACGAACCATGCTCTCATATACGGCAAGGTCACCATGGGGATGGTATTTGCCCAAAACGTCGCCGACAGTGGTTGCGCATTTTCTGTATGGCTTGTCCGCCGTAAACCCCTGGGAGTACATCGAATAAAGGATCCTTCTGTGGACAGGCTTCAACCCATCCCTTACGTCGGGAAGGGCCCGATCTACGATAACGCTCATCGCATAATCGATAAAGGATTTTTTCATTTCCGACTCAATATCCACCGGTATCACGCGCTGAACATTCATATTATCCGATTCTGCCATTCAATTACCTCTTTCTTAACAATAACGATATATCATGTAAGAGTACATACCACTCCCGAGCATGGGTTATTCCTTTTGCGTTGTGGAATGCTCCTCTTCGGATGTCTATTATCTTCTATATATTTTAATAAACTTTTATAAGCCTGTCCACTTTTTTAATTATTAACTTTATTTTGATAAATATGACTAATACTACAGCGTCAATTACCGCTTTATCCTTTCAGAAATAGAGCGTTTAAACATCGCGTTAATTCCGAAAGGGGCATGGAATCATGAATCCCAATATTACAATGAAATTGACGCTATAGTATTAAAAAAAGAAACGGTCATTTGCCGTTTCCTTCTCACTAACCCATTATTTTGTTTAAGGCCATTATTTCGTCAGTTCTTCGGAATTCTTATTATGAACTCTATATACTCGCCCCTGTCCAGCTGAGCCGCCTTGGCATTGACCCCCGATTTTTTCATCAGGTCAATAGCCTGGCGTATGGTGTTCACAAAGATTCTTATATCTTTTATTGCTCTGGTGAATTTCCTCTCCGGCGCCTTTTCTTTATCATTTTCCTGCTTGCTGTACTTTTCAATAGCTCTCTCTACAAGCTCCTCCGTCTTCTTTACGTTCAGCCCCTTTTCACATACCAGCTTGAGGACTTTAAGCTGCAGCTGCTCGTCATGCAGCTTGAGAAGAGCCCTGGCATGCCTTTCTGTAAGATTGTTGTCGGAAAGTATCTTCTTTACCATTGGCGGCAGTCTCAAAAGCCTGATTTTGTTTGCGATGGTGGACTGGCTTTTGCTTATCTTCTGTGCCAGTTCCTCCTGTGTGAAACCATGGTCATTGATAAGATTATTATAACCTTCAGCCTCTTCCAGATAATTAAGATCTTCTCTTTGGAGATTTTCAATCAATGCCATTACGGCGGAGTCATTATCATTGACGTTGACTATGATGGAGGGAATCTCCTTTAACCCTGCCATACTTGCCGCACGTAGCCTTCTCTCGCCTGCAACAAGCTCATAGTGATTGGTGGAAATTCTCCTGACACTGATGGGCTGAATGACACCGTATTGCCTGATGGATTCGCATAACTCTTCCAGAGCGGCCTTACTGAATTGCTTTCTGGGTTGATAGGGATTAGGCCTGACATTATCAATATTTAAATAGGTAATGTTCTTAGGCTCATCCTTTTCTTCCAGTTTTGTAATCTGATACTTGTTTTCCAGCATGCGGCACCTTCCTTTTCAACAGAGGCGGAAATTTACACATAACCTTCCAGACGGGTGCAGTCGCCTCTTTTGCGTTTTTACATATTTTACCATAAAGTGTAATGTGGAAATATATTCGCCGCAGAATTTTATATTTCCTTTTTTTTATTCATGTAATCGTTCGCCTGATTCTTCTAAAATCACTCAATAAATATATTATATCAACGGTTCTTTTAAAGGTTTACCTGCTTTTCTGGGGTATTTTGTCGGAGTTTGTCGATACTTTTTCACTATTATAATATTCCTTTTTATATCACTGAAAGGTAAAGTCATTTCCTTTATTTCTTCAATTTTTCCACCCAATAGTTGCAAAGCTCTTTGCGAGCTTTCCACCTCTCCTGTGCTGCTGCCTTTCATGGCGATAAAAATCCCTCCCACCCTTACAAAAGGAAGGCAGTATTCAAGTAATACAGGAAGGCCGGCTACCGCTCTTGCAACAGATACGTCGAAGTCTTCCCTATAGCCGGGTTTCACTCCCAGATCCTCAGCACGGCCGTGAACAGCTTTTATTTTATCAAGGGCCAGATCGTTGATGACAGTATCAAGAAAGCCCACTCTTTTTGCCAGTGAATCAAGCAGAACAACTTCTGCTGCTTCACACATGACTTTAACCGGCAACCCGGGAAAGCCTGCGCCTGTTCCCACATCTATAAGCCTTGTGCTTTGTTGTTTTAAATATGGAATGATACTGAAAGAGTCAATAAAATGCTTGATGATTATTTCTTTTTCTTCTTCTATTGCCGTGAGATTGATTTTTTGATTCCATTCCATCAGCAGCTTCTTGTATTTAAACAGCTTTCGAAGCTTATCATCATCAAGCGCCGCTGAATATAAGGCAGCGCCTTCCCTTAGCATTGTATCAGGCGACAGTAAATCGTTTTTGCTCATTTCTTGTTTCTCCTTCCTAATTACTCAACTTTCCCACCCTATGAGATTCCCACGTCGCTACCGCTCCTCGGAATGACAAAATTATATTTTATGTCATTGCGAGCGGAGCGTGGCAATCTCGCTTTTGCTTCAATTATCAGGCTGGGAAAGTTGTGTTAATTATTTGTCTCTGGATTTCGCTCCCCTGATTTGTTGCAGATAAATAAGCAGGACGGAAACGTCTGCAGGTGATACTCCCGAAATCCTGGAGGCTTGTCCTACTGAATCAGGTTTGATTTTTTGCAGCTTCTGCCTGGCTTCGATCCTCAGCCCATAAATTTTACTGAAATCCATATCCCCAGGTATTTTACGGTTCTCCAGCTTTTTAAATTGTTCCACCTGCTGCTGCTGTCTTTTTATATATCCTTCATATTTTACAGCTATTTCCACTTGCTCGGCAATGGCATTTTTTTTCTTTAATTTTTCCGGTCTGTCTTTATCAATAGCATCCAAAGCCTCATAGGAAATTTCAGGACGCCTGAGAAGCTCGCCAAGGCTTACTCCACTGTTTACAGGCGTGCTGTTTCTGCTGCTGAGCAGGCTATTAACTTCGGAAGTGGGTGCAACAAAAGTCTTTTCTATCCGCTGCACTTCATTTTCTATTTTTTCTTTTTTATCAAGAAACCTTTTATATCTGTCTTCACTTATAAGCCCTATTTCATAGCCCTTTGGCGTAAGCCTGAGATCGGCGTTATCCTGCCGGAGAAGAAGCCTGTATTCCGCCCTGGACGTCATTACCCTGTATGGCTCGGCAGTCCCCTTGGTTACCAGATCATCAATCAGGACGCCAATGTATGCTTCCGACCTGTCCAATATCAGAGGAGGCTTTTTCTTTATTGCAAGTGCGGCATTGACGCCTGCAATTATACCTTGTGCCGCCGCTTCTTCATAACCTGAGCTTCCGTTTATCTGCCCTGCTGAGAAAAGCCCTCCAATGCTCTTGAATTCAAGATTCAGATTCAGCTGGATAGGATTAATACAATCATATTCTATAGCGTAGGCACTTCTCATTATCTGCACATTCTCCAGTCCAGGCAAGGTATGCACCATCTGCATCTGAACGTCCTCAGGCAGACTGCTGGACATGCCTTGCAAATACATTTCCTGCGTACTCAGTCCCATTGGCTCCACGAACACCTGGTGGCTTTCTCTTTCGGCAAATCTTACTACCTTGTCTTCTATTGAAGGACAATATCTGGGTCCGACGCCTTCTATAATTCCCCCGTAAAGAGGTGATCGGTGCAGGTTGTCCTTAATCACACGGTGTGTTTCCTTGTTTGTATATGTAAGCCAGCAAGAGACCTGTTCCTTTTCGAGATTTTCATTCTCAAAGGAAAACGGGATAATAACATCGTCCCCCGGCTGTTCGGTCATTTTTGAAAAGTCGATGCTTCTCCTGTTGATCCTTGCAGGCGTTCCGGTTTTAAACCGCATCAACTCTATGCCGTTTTCCTGCAGGCTTGCAGATAGCCTTCCGGCGGGAAACAGACCATCAGGCCCACCGCTGTAGCTGACGTCGCCAATAATTATTTTACCTTTCAGGTAGGTCCCTGTCGTAAGTATTACAGCCTTGCATTTATATATTGCGCCTGTATGTGTCTTTACACCGGTTACCTGTTTTTTGTCCTCTGTGAGAAGCTGGATGACCTCTGCCTGTTTTATATCAAGATTCTCCTGTTTCTCCAGCGTATTTTTCATTTCCATCTGATATCTTCTTCTGTCCACCTGTGCCCGAAGTGAAAAAACCGCGGGACCTTTTGTCGAGTTTAAAATCTTTGACTGGATGAACGTTTTATCGGTGCATTTTCCCATTTCGCCGCCCAGAGCGTCCAGCTCCCTTACAAGATGGCCTTTTGCAGTACCGCCTACGCTAGGATTGCATGGCATGTTGGCGATGCTGTCAAGGTTTATGGCAAACACTACCGTCCTGCATCCGAGTCTTGCAGCTGCAAGCGCAGCTTCGCAACCGGCATGTCCCGCGCCTATCACAGCTATATCATATTCTCCTGCCAAATAGTCCATAAGTCCTCCTTTTTACTGTTAAATCCACTTTTTTAGGACGGAAGCGTCGGAAGCAAGCAGTGCAAGGAAGACAAATCGCTGTGAGGATTTTTGCGCCTGCAGTCTGACGCCGCAATG
>VEPD01000086.1 GCA_012027035.1 Ruminiclostridium sp.
ATTATGTAAAGAGGTAAATCCAGATGAATTCTGTTGGAGTAATTAATACTTTAAATACTACTCGCATATGCGGAGGAGATATTTTCCAAAATGCTGTAGAAATATCTGATATTGTTTATGCAGATAAATCTCCTGGTTCCATTATTCTTGCAAATGCACAGCTTTATCAGGATGCATTCGCTGCAACATCCCTTATCCACTTTCCCCGCAATGCCCCTATCCTTTATTCGCAAATGAATTATATCAGCCCCGATACAATAAACCAGATTTTTAAATTGAGACCCGGAGGCGTTGACGGAACCCAGGTGTTTTTAGTTGGAGGAGTTTCATATTTTACTGAACAGCAGCTTAATATGCTTGGCTTAAAGACAAAAAGAATAGCAGGTCCAAACTTTTTGGAGACATCTGCTAAAGTAGCAGAGTATCTGAATTATCCGGAAAATATAATGATTGTATCCGGAGAAGATTACAGGGAGGGCTTACCTGCCTGTGCCTGGGCAGCTCACATGGGCGATCCTGTCTTGTTTACCGCCAAAGATTATCTCCCTGTTCAAACAGTTAATGCCATTCTGAAGACAAAGAACCCCAATATATTTATAATAGGCAGTCCAAATACTGTTTCCAGTAAAATTGAAAACGAATTAGGAAAGCTGAATGCAAAATTTGTAGGCAGAATTTCCGGCAGCACACCCTATGAGATTGCTGTCAACTTTGCAAAATATAAGAGTCCGGATGGAAAATTCGGCTGGAACAGGACGGAAAGGAACGGGCACGCCTTTACCTTCGTATCAATATCAAGTCCTTTTGATAATGCCTCAGGTTCCCTTTTCGCCCACCTTGGAAAGCACACGCCCATACTGGTGGTAGCCAATGACAGGCTTCCCGAAGCGACAAGAAGCTATATTGAGTCGGTTAAACCCGTGCCTGCGCCAGAACCGCGCCCGCCCTTCATGCATGGCTGGGTAGTAGGATGTGAAAACGCAATATCAACAAGAACACAGCTTGAGATTGAAAATACCCTTTCCATCGACGAAGCCCATGCTCATGTGCAGATGTAATTATTTAATAAATTCAATCATTACCTTGGTCCCTCTGCCTTCTTCACTTTCAATACTTATCCTGCCGCCATGGGCTTCAACAAGAGCCCTGGAAATAGTGAGCCCGATTCCGGTCCCTCCTGTTCCACGGTTTCTTGATAGATCGCTTCTGTAAAATCTTTCAAATATATGCTTTATATCTTCCCTGGGGATTCCGATTCCATTATCCGTAACAGAAATCATCGCTGTATCTTTCAGTTGTTTCAGAGAAATCAGAACATACCCGGTTTCATTTGTATATTTGTAAGCATTGGATAAAATATTCACAAAAATTTGATTCAGTCGGTCTGCATCACCCGATAATTCAATATCATTCTGAATTTCTTTTTCAAGGTGAATACTTTTGCTCATAAACAATGGCTCAAAGCTTTCCACGACGCTGTTCAGCAGCATGGAAAGATTAACCTGACTTTTATTCAGTTTGATTTCATCGCTTTCCATAGTGGACAGGTCGGAAAGGTCCTTAATTAATTTGGTCAATCTGGTTATCTCATCAAGAACAATGGAAAGCTTTTCGGGGCCAGGTTCCCATACCCCGTCCATAAAAGCTTCAATATGGCTTTGGATTGTGGCAAGGGGGGTCCTCAATTCATGGGCTATATCCGAAGTCATCCTTTTTCTTAATGCATCCTGGTATTCCAGCCTTTCGGCAAGTTCTTCCACTGATACCGATAAATCATGCAATTCAAATGTATTCGTCCTGACCTCATTGAGTTTATCATATTTTCCATACTCAATGAGTTTGGCATTTTCTTTTATCAGATAAATGGGCTGTAGAAATTTTTTTGAAATACGCGTACTTGATAATATAGCGATTATGATTGAAAAAAGAAAAGCCCCTGCAAAAACAGTATTGATCGTATTTAAAAACTGTGCATCGTTAATAGAGGTTATAATGCTTTTGGGCCGTCCTATATCCACCGTCCCCACCTGGCTCCCATCTTTGCTGAAAGGATAGCTCCTGAATGTGAGATTATCTTCAGTGATGCCATTACCTTTCATCATGTTATACATCGTATCCGGTGTACCGCTGCTCCATACGACATTATTCCGCTTATCCCGCAGACGTATTGTAACAGCTTCACTATACGCATAATGCAGTATACCCATCAGTGATTGCGAATCCAGGCGGTTTTCATCGCTATATACCTGCTCCACATACTGAACGATCTTTAAGTCATTCCTGCTCCTGGATTCCTTGATATAATCGGAGAAGAAAAGATTTATGCTGACATTTGAAGTAATGGTTATGAACGCTACGGACAGCATTGTTATATAAATGAAGTGTTTCCCCAACTGCCTGCTTATTCCGGTCATGCTACTCACCTTCAAACTTGTACCCGACGCCATATACGGTTACTATATACCGGGGTTCCTTTATATCATCCCCGATTTTCTGCCGCAGATTCTTAATATGTGTATTCACAGTCCGATCATAGCATATTTACACCCTTAACAGCAATTGATTTTGAGCAGCCTACGATTGAACCGCATAAAAAATCATCAAAGATACTGCCATCAATATGAGTGTAATCAGAATATCTTTTACCAAGTCTTTCAAATCAACTGATTTATTTCCCTCGTTTTCAGCCGGAATTTCAAACTTTTTCTTCCTTATAAAATACATTACAATTATTGCCCCAATTATAAAAAATAAGCTTAACAGGTGAGATATGGAAAACCATCCCACAACTGACGGATTATTTCTGAATAGCTCTACAACGCTTCTATTAATGGAAAACAGTATAATATACCATAGAAAAAGCTGCCCGTCATACCGTATGCTTTTACGTTTTCTCAATAAAACAAAGAAAACCAGATAATTCAGCAGGAATTCATATACCTGTGCCGGATGGAGTATTTGCCCCTGACGTTCTATACCCCATGGAAGAGGCGTCGACATAACCTTGCCGAATACATCGCAGCCTATCCTGCCTATCCCCTGCCCCAGAATTACTCCCGGTACAATGGCGTCTGCATATTTGAAAAAGCTCAATTTTTGTTTCCTGAAATAAAAAAATACAAAGATTAAAGCTCCAAGAATACCGCCATGTATGGATAAGCCGCCTTCATTGATTTTAAAGACGTCAACCGGGTTTTTGAGGTAATAGGAAAGATTATAAATAAGTATGATAAACAATCTTGCGCCAACTATTGCAGAGATTATGGAATATAATGCTATATCGAA
>VEPD01000199.1 GCA_012027035.1 Ruminiclostridium sp.
GTAATAAATTCAGGTTGCTAAAATTTGTTTATTTGGGTATCATATATGACAGAGGATTTACCGAAAAAACGTTGTATTTGTTTTTTCTGTAGTCTCGGGAATCCCCTTTTGAACATGGTTCAAACACGGATTAGTATGTTATATGAAAAGTTTATATATAAAATTTTTTATCGGAGGTTTTGGTGGCAATCGCAATTAGAGACGATATATTTCAGAGTGTTGAGAAACCTGCCCGTTATACGGGTGGTGAGTGGAACAGCATCTCAAAGGAGCTTGATAAAATCATTATCAGGTTTGCCTTTTGTTTTCCCGATGTATATGAAATCGGCATGTCCCATCTGGGCATGAAAATTCTTTATCATCTTTTGAATGAACGGCCGGATATATGGTGCGAGAGGGTGTTTGCCCCGTGGGTGGACATGGAGGCAAGAATGCGGCAAAACAATATTCCACTGTTCGCGCTGGAATCCCGTGACCCGGTAAAAGATTTTGATTTTGTCGGCTTTACCCTTCAATACGAAATGAGTTATACAAACATAATAAATATGCTTGATCTGGCGGGGATACCCATAAAAAGCAGCGACAGGACAGGGGAGCAGCCTTTCGTATGCGCAGGGGGACCTTGCGCATTTAATCCGGAGCCGCTGGCCGATTTTGTGGATTTCTTTATGCTTGGTGAAGGTGAAGATATTATTATTGAAGTAATGGATGCATATAAGGTCTGGAAATCTGAAGGAGCGCCCAGAGAAGCATTTCTTGACAGGATCGCAGGAATTGAAGGAATATATGTGCCTGCATTTTATGAAACAGGATATAATCCCGATGGTACCATTGCTTACACAAAACCCGTCAAATCAAAATATCCTGAAAAAATCAGGAAGAGAATAATAAAGGATCTTGATTCTGCATATTTCCCGGAAAAAATAATAGTGCCCTTTACCGGTATAGTCCACGACAGGGTAATGCTTGAGCTTTTCAGGGGATGCAGCCATGGCTGCAGGTTCTGCCAGGCGGGTATCATTTACAGGCCTGTCAGGGAGCGTTCGCCCGGGAGATTGCTGGAAATGGCAAAGAAGCTTGAAGCAGCCACTGGCTATGAAGAGATTTCCCTTACTTCACTTAGTACAAGCGATTATTCCGGATTATCACAGCTGACCGATGGATTGATAAAGGAAATGGAATCAAAGAGAGTCAACCTTGCCCTTCCTTCCCTGCGCGTAGATTCCTTTTCCCTTGAGCTGATGGAAAAGGCCCAGAAGGTGAGAAAGAGCGGTCTGACCTTTGCCCCCGAAGCCGGGACACAGCGGCTCAGGGATATAATAAACAAGGGAGTCACAGAGGAGAATCTTGTCAGTTCGGTTACAACTGCATTCAAAGGCGGCTGGAGTGGTGTCAAGCTGTATTTTATGCTGGGATTGCCGGCGGAAACAAATGAAGATATCGAAGGCATAGCGCTGCTGGCAAACAAGGTTGTAGACGCCTATATGAGTATTCCGCGGGAAAAAAGAGCAAGAGGCCTTGAGGTGTCTGTCAGCGCTTCTTCCTTTGTGCCCAAACCTTTTACGCCTTTTCAATGGGAAGCCCAGGATATTATAAAAGTGCTGAGGGAAAAGCAGTATTTCTTAAAAAACAAGATAAAAAGCAGGTTTATAAGCTTCAACTGGCACGAATCGGAAGTGAGCCTTCTGGAAGCGGTATTTTCCAGAGGTGACAGGAGAACGGGATCAGTTTTACTGAAGGCATGGGAAAAGGGCTGCAAATTTGACGGCTGGGGCGAGCATTTTAAGTTTGATGCATGGATGAGTGCGTTTGCGGAATGCAATATCGATCCGGCTTTCTATGCAAACAGAAAAAGGTCCTATGATGAAATACTTCCGTGGGATCACATAGATGCAGGTGTTACAAAGAAATTTCTCATCAGGGAAAATGAGAAAGCGCAAAAAGGCGAACTGACCAAAGACTGCAGGTTGAATTGCTCCGGATGCGGAGCCTTGACGTTGGTGGGCAGAGGGGGTATCTGTCTTGAATAATATTCGTATCCGATTTACCCGCGGTGATAATGTAAAATTCATATCGCATCTAGATATGATAAAGCTTTTTGAAAGGACTCTAAGGCGTACCGGCCTTCCCATTGCCTATTCACAGGGATTCAATCCGCATCCGCAGATGGTGTTTGGGCTCCCTCTTTCAGTTGGTGTGACCAGTGAGGCGGAATATGCCGATTTTGAGCTGTCGGAGAATATGGAGCCCTCAGAATTCCTGATAGGAATGAACAGGGAACTGCCTGCTGGAATAGTTATAAAGGAGGCTGTCATAAAGACCGCCAAGGGAAATATTATGGCGTCTGTTTCCGGTGCGGCATACCTTATATCAATTTTTCTGAATGAAAGCCTGCAATTTGAAGAAATTAACAATAGATTGAATTACTTCCTTGAAAAAAAAGAAATAAATATTAAAAAAGAAGGGAAAGGCGGAATAAAAGATGTCAATATACAACCTATGATACATAAATTGGAAGTATACCCTTTGGATTTTATTCCGCAGGGCTATGAAGGATTTGAAACGGTTTTTTGCATGGAAGCGCTTCTAAATGCCGGAAGTGTTTCAAATCTCAAACCGGAACTGCTTTTGACAGCTTTTTTGGAGAAAACGGGTATTGAAATAGGAGCTGCAAAGATACACCGCAAGGCACTGTATGTGGATAAAGACGGCAAGATGGCCAGCCCTATGGAGGTGGTGTGATATTGATAAATGAAATAATTGTAGACGCCGGGATATCCGGGACCAGAGTAGCATTATTGGAAGATAAGGAGCTTGTGGAGGTTTACATAGAACGGCCTTTTAATGAGAGAATGGTGGGAAACATATACCGGGGAAAAGTGAGCAGCGTCCTGCCGGGAATGCAAGCCGCATTTATTGATATAGGTTGCGAAAGGAATGCTTTTTTGTATGTAGGGGATGTTGTGTCACAGAAGGAATACGCCGAAGAAGATGACGACATTTATCAGGATGTTAAATGCTGCAATATAGATGAAATATTAAGGCCGGGGCAGGAGATCACCGTCCAGGTAATCAAAGAGCCTGTCGGATCCAAGGGACCAAGAGTCACAACCCATATAACTTTGCCGGGAAGACACCTTGTATTGCTTCCGAATGCCGAATATACAGGCGTTTCAAGGAGAATTGAAAATGAAAACGAAAGAAACAAGCTGAAGAAAATTGCTGGGAAGCTTAAACCCAAAGGGATGGGACTTATTGTCCGGACAGCTTCCGAAGGGAAAGATGAAGATGATTTCACTCATGACCTGAGTTTTTTATTGAAGCTTTGGGAAAGTATAAAGCAAAAAGAGCATAACGGAGCCATACCCCGCTGCATGCACAAGGATATTAATCTTGTTTACAGGGCGGCCAGGGACTTTTTCACATGGGACATAGACAAGTTCGTCATAAACGACAGGGTTCAATATGCAAAAGTCCTTGAGCTGGTCGAAATGCTTTCACCTGCATTGAAGTACAGAGTGGAATACTTTGGGATGGATTATGATCTTTTTGAGTATTATCAGATAGAATCAAAAATAAAAAAGGCTCTGGCCAGAAAAATATGGCTTAAATGCGGGGGATATCTGGTAATAGACAGGACCGAGGCTCTCACAGTCATTGATGTGAATACGGGGAAATATGTGGGCGGCAGCAACCTTGAGGACACAGTGCTAAAGACTAATATGGAGGCTGCAGGGGAAATTGCGAAGCAGCTCAGACTACGGGATATCGGCGGAATAATTATAATAGATTTTATTGATATGAATGAGCATTCGCATCAGCAGATGGTTCTTGACAACCTCAGGCATTTGCTGAAAAGAGACAGGACCAAGACTACGGTTGTAGGAATGACCGGCCTTGGATTGATTGAAATGACCAGGAAAAAGGTAAGGCAGGAGCTGTCAACTGTATTGATGACGGATTGTTCCCACTGTGACGGTACCGGTAAGGTGCTTTCTCCCGAGGCAATAGCCAGAAATGCAGAGAAGGAAATAAGCCGCTATTTCGGACAGACCGCAGCAGATGCAATACAGGTTGAAGTTCATCCGTCTGTCGCAGCTGTCTTATGCGGGGAACGGGATGGTTTTACAAAGATGGGGGATGCCTGCGGTAAAAAGATTTCTATAAAGCCTTCAGTTGATGTAAGGTATGATGAAATAAAAATCAGGGAGATTGACATTAATTCGCTTGTATGTTAGAATGTTTCGGTAGCCGCTCGGCCAAGGCTTTAAGCACTGGTGAAAATATAACTTCCCATATAAGTTTCTGAAAACACTGTACATTATAGACAGTATTTTTTAGAAAAATGTCAAGTAATATTTTCAGTGCTCCTAAATGTGCAAATAGCCGGTTATTATGGCGGTTGAAGGTTGGCGACAACCACAGGCCATAAGGATCGGCAATTTCTCTGCCTCAGGTTGGCGAGACTGGTAAGAGGAGGTGCAGTTAATGTACGCTGTTATTGAAACAGGCGGAAAGCAATATAAGGTGCAGGAAGGCGATGTAGTTTTTATAGAGAAGCTGGAAGCTGATGAAGGCGCGGTTGTTACTTTTGACAAGGTTTTGGCTGTTTCCAGCGAAGGCAATGTTACTTTTGGAAGCCCGGTTGTAGCAAGTGCAAGTGTCAGCGGCAAAGTACTTGGGCATGGCAAGGATAAGAAAATTATCATATTCAAGTATAAGGCCAAGAAGAACTACAGGAATAAAACAGGTCACAGGCAGCCATACACAAAGGTTCAGATCGATAAGATCAATGCTTAGTACTACAGCGAAACAAACATTGATTCATCGGTATTTATGCACCTTCCAGAAATATCGCGAACGCTTAAAGTGTTATTTCTGAAAGAATAATTAGAATGTTTCGCTGTAGTATTAGTGAAAAATGATAAATGTTAGTATTGAAAGAGATGGATCGGGTTTTATCCGGCAGTTTACAGTTGAAGGGCATGCGGAATATGCGGATCCGGGCCGGGATATCATATGCGCGGCAGCTTCGGTGACTGCATATACGGCAGTTGGAGCACTTGAAGAATTAGCAGGAATAAAAGACTGTTATTCTGAAAAAGATGGTTATTTTTCCTGTAAAATTCCAAACGATATTGCAAACCGGCAACAGGAAACTGCAAGGACTATTTTGGAAACAATGGTAATAGGCTTCAAACAGATAGAATTGGCACATAAGGAATTTTTAACGGTTTTTGAACAACGTCAACAGTCCCCCACTTCTTAGGTGGCGGGTTTTCGATGGAAAGCTGTCAGTGGTGAGAAACAATCTCCCACTGACGTTGGTCAAACACCACGCGAAAGCGGGGTGCGCAGGCGTAGCCTGCGTGAGCTTATGCCGGATTCATTCCGGCATAAGCGTTTAACTAAATTTGAA
>VEPD01000168.1 GCA_012027035.1 Ruminiclostridium sp.
ACCTGTATAGCATCACGAAAAAGTAGCGGCAAGAAGAATGACCAGGCCTATATGTCTTGAAATTGCATATACCGGGATATATGACTAAAAAGCAGTATGTGTTGGCTCTATCACGCAGTTTGGTTGTGTTTCCGGCCGCATGACGATGCTGGCTGAATGCCTGAAAATGGTCTTGATTTATAGAAAAGTATATGTTAATATAATAAAGCAAATTGCATATGCGGGGGTGTGGTGAAACTGGCAGACGCACTGGACTCAAAATCCAGCGGTAGTGATACCGTGTCGGTTCGACTCCGACCACCCCCACCAAACTTTTTTTCTTAAAGACCTTGTAGCTTAACGGTTACTTCAGGTATTTTTTTAATAGATGGATGGTATCGGTTTATTAGTGTATCTATCTGCAAATTAGTTTAAAATGCTAAAATTTCAGGCTGTAGGCGGCTTTGCTTCTTACAGCTTTTTTATGCTTTTAAACAAAATTTAAAATGCATATATACTAAACAGGAAAAAAGTAATATAATATTTTTAGGAAAGTAAGAAATTCCTAGAGAGGCGGTTGTGATATGATAGTAGAACTAAGACAAAAGTCGCAGGTAACAATTCCAACAGAAGTTTTAAAAGCACTGAATCTAAAGACAGGTGACAAGCTGGAATTTACAATAATAGAAGGAAAGATAGTTATACAGCCTGTTATAACAGTGCCAAAAGATCAGGCGTGGTTTTGGACTGAAAACTGGCAGAAGGAAGAAAAAAGAGTTGATGAGCAGGTAAAAAATGGTCAGATTAAAAGCTTTGACAATATTGATTATTTGATTGAGGATTTGGACTCATGATATTTCTTCGATCTGATAGGTTTAAAGAAAATTATCAAAAACTGGATGATGAGATTAAAAAAAAGGTAAAAGTCAAGTTGAAACAAATGGCAGAAAATCCAATGCATCCTTCCTTGCGTACAAAGAGAGTTCAAGGCACGCAACATGTTTTTGAAGCTAGCATAAATATGAGTATACGTATGACATGGCAGTATGTTGAAAGTGGAATTCTCCTGCGAAATATTGGAGAGCATGATATAACACTAAAGAGTCCATGAATTGCCACCCACCTTATTCCAAGACTTTCTATAATATATCAAAATCAAGAGGGCATCAATTATAATGCCCTCTTGATTTTAGATAGATTCTGCTGTGGCAAAATGGCTCAAATTAAAAAAAATACGTCTTTTTCTGCAATTTTAGCCTATACTTTCGCATTATTGTGATATATAATATTCACATAAAACTTCAAATGACAGAGTAGATATTTGCGCGTCAAGTGCCGACAGGACGGGAAGTTGCCTACGGACGAAAAACATGAAAATGTTTGCGGTGCACTTATCGCATTCCGCTGATTCACAGAGATATTCTTTTTGTGAAGCATTTCAACGGTCTAAATATTTCTTGTCATTTAATACTATAACGAAATAAACGTTTATTTATCGGTATTCATCTTATCGGTATTCATCGCCTCATAAAAATAACCGCGATGCTTTATCGTGCTATTTTACTGGGGTAATCCGAATATTTCGCTATAATAAAACAAGAGGGGATAATATGAGCGTAGATCAGGACAGAATTAGAAAAGCAATAAAAGAGATTTTGGCTGCGATTGGCGATGACCCTGACAGGGAAGGATTGCGTGAGACGCCGGACAGGGTTGCAAGCATGTATGCGGAGATATTTGACGGCCTTCACAGGGATCCGGCAGATGAAATCAAAATATTTCATGAAGATTATAATGATGGCATGGTAATGGTAAAGGATATACCTATGTACTCCATGTGCGAACATCATCTTTTGCCCTTTATCGGAGTTGCGCATGTGGTGTATCTTCCAAGAAACGGAGAAATCCTCGGACTTAGCAAAATAGCCAGACTTGTAGATACAGTGTCAAAAAAGCCGCAGTTGCAGGAAAGATTATGTACTGAAATTGCCGATATCATAGTAAAAACCGTCAATCCCCTGGGGGTTGCCGTTGTGATTGAAGCTGAGCATCTTTGCATGACAATGCGCGGCATACGCAAGCCGGGGGCCAAAACCGTAACATCCGCGCTGCGGGGAAGCATGAGATCGGACGCAAAAACCAGAGCGGAGGCTTTATCGCTTATATCGGGACATCATAGATCATGAGTAGAATCGTTAAGAGGTGCCGTTTTGTTATTAATGATAGATAATTATGATTCATTTGTATATAATCTGGTGCGTTATTTTCAAGAATTGGGAGAGCGGGTGGAGGTTTTCAGAAATGACGCTATTACACCGGAACAGGCCTGCGCAAGAGGTTACTAGGGTTTGGTCATTTCGCCGGGGCCAGGGACGCCGAAACAGGCAGGAAATTCTCTTGATATGATAAGCTTTTTCAAGGGGAGATTACCTGTTTTAGGGATTTGCCTCGGGCATCAGGCCATAGGAGAAGCTTTTGGCGCAGTCACGGTGAAAGGGAAAGAACCTGTTCATGGAAAAACTTCCGACATATTCCATGATGGAAGAGGCTTGTTTTCAGGGATTGCAAATCCTTTCAGAGCAACAAGATACCACTCGCTGGTGCTTCAAAAGGAAGGACTGCCGGAATGCTTTGAGATTAGCAGTGAAACCGGCGATGGTGTCATAATGGGAATCCGCCACAGGCATTATGCCATTGAAGGAGTACAGTTCCATCCGGAAGCTGAGCTTACGCAATGCGGACATGCCATATTGAAGAATTTTATCGGCAAATGCAATGATTATCAGGAAAGGATGCAGGAACAAATGAGTTGTATTGCGGCAGCAGGTCGTATGTAATGGAAATCAGGCATCAGGAGTTTCATTCATGTCTGGAACCCTTTGAAATATACACTTTATTCAAAGATGAAAAAAATACGGCATTTTTGGACAGCGCCCGTGATTTTGAAACCCTTGGGAGGTATTCCTTTATAGGGATCAATGCCTGTCTGGTACTTAAGGAAGAGTACGGCAAATGCTATATCAATGAAAACGAGTGTCAATGTGATTCATTAGAAAAACTGGATGAACTGCTAAAGGAATTTTATGTGGAGTATCCTTTTGAAATTCCTTTTCCGGCCGGATGCATAGGTTATATTTCATATGATGCGGGTCTCAGGCTTGATAAAATAAAAATCACTTCAGGTAAAGGCTTTGATATACCTGATATATATTTTGTGTTTTATGACAACCTCATCCTTTTTGACAATCTATCCGGAAAACGCTATATTTCTGCCTGTGGCCGGCTTTCATGCCACGAAGCAAGTATAGCGGGCATTCTGGCAAGGATCAATTCAGGAGAAGATGACAGGAAAAGAGTCTGCGAGCATCCGGCCGGTGCTGGGGATGCGGTTTATCAGGAAAGCTTTGCGCCCCTTTCCCATTTTAACGGTTCTGACAGTTCCGATCCCTTTAATGGATTTGAATCCAATTTTACCAGAAAGCAATATGAAGAAGCGGTAACCGGAGTGAAGGAGTATATAAGGTCAGGGGATATTTATATCGCTAATATGACCCAGAGATTTTCAAAGGTTACAAATCAAAATTCATTTGAAATATATAAACAACTTAGAGAAATAAATCCTGCTCCTTTTGCAGCATATTTATCCTGTGACGGTTTTGAAATAATCTCATGTTCGCCTGAAAGGTTTATGCGTATAGACAACAGGTCGGTTGAAACCAGGCCGATCAAAGGTACAAGGCCGAGAGGCGGGACGTTGCGGGAAGATGAAGCCAACAGGATCCAATTGCTGCAAAGTAAAAAGGACAAGGCTGAACTTTTGATGATAGTGGATCTTGAGCGAAATGACCTGAGCAAGGTGTGCAAACCCGGGACAGTGAAGGTAACAGAACTTTTTAAGCTGGAGGAATACAGTACCGTGTTTCATCTCGTATCAACTGTAATTGGTGAATTGAGAGACGGTACCAGCGCCCTGCAGTGCATAAAGGCGTGTTTTCCTGGAGGCTCCATCACAGGGGCGCCCAAAATCAGGGCAATGGAGATAATTGATGAGCTGGAAGGAATCAAGCGTTCTTTATATACCGGCTGTATTGGATATTTTTCCTTAAATGGAAATGCGGACTTCAATATAGTGATAAGAACACTGATCAAAAAGGGCAAGGAAATATGTTTTGGTGTCGGAGGCGGAATCACCTGGGATTCTGTAGAATCCGCTGAGTATTTGGAAGCTCTTGACAAGGCGCAGGCCTTTTTCAGAGCATTTTCATAAAGGCTGAAAGGATGCTGAAAAGATGGGCTTTACAGGCATAACAATAGTAAATGGGAAAAAATCGGATTCAAAGGCCTGCATTGCAGTGGATCAGGGCGTCAATTTCGGGAGAGGCGTCTTTGAAACTATTGCGATTGCGGGCGATAGCCCCGTTTTTTTGGATAAGCACTGTGAGCGTATGAATAAAGGGCTTTCGGCGCTTGGCATAGACAAAAGTGTTAGGGAAGAGCTGATAATCGGCTATATTCGTGATTTTTCCATAGAGGATTGCGGGATGAAAGTCCTTGTCACCCCTGAAAATATCGTGGTAAGTACAAGGGAAAATATTTATTCCACCGGACAGTTTAAAGACGGACTTAAGGTTGGTATAAGTTCTTTGAAGAGAAATCCCCACAGCCATGTTGTATATCATAAGACGCTGAACTATACGGATAATATCATTGAGAAGGATAAAGCGCACAAGGCGGGCTTCAATGAGGTGATTTTTACGAATGTATACGATTATCTGGCGGAAGGCAGCGTATCAAATTTATTCTTTGTCAGTGGGAACAGGATTTATACGCCGGCAACTGAGTGCGGATTACTGAACGGTATAATCAGGAGCTGGGTAGTGAACAATTTTGATGTGGAAAAGGGGGAGTTCACTATGAGGCAGCTAATGGATGCGGACGAGATGTTTCTTACAAATAGCCTTATGGGTATAATGCCTGTCAGACAAATACAGGACAAGATTTATAATTCCACGGAGAAATGCTGTAAATTGCAGAAAGCATACAGTGAAGAAATTGAAAGAGAAGTTGAAAAATATATGAATAAGGAAGTAATGTAAAGAGAATTGAGGTATGATGCATGCTTATAGGAAACAAGCCATTTGAACCGGGAAAAAGAACATACATTATGGGCATTCTGAATGTAACGCCGGATTCATTTTCTGACGGAGGGTGTTACACCAGTATGGCAGAGGCTCTGCATCATGCAGGGGAAATGGCGGAGGAGGGTGCGGATATACTTGATATCGGAGGTGAATCCACACGTCCGGGCCACGTTGCAGTAACACTGGAGGAGGAAATCTCCAGGGTCATTCATATTATTAAAGCCATAAGATGTGAAATCGACATACCGATATCTATTGATACCTGCAAGGCTGAAGTGGCAGAAGAGGCAATAATAGCCGGAGCAGCCATGATCAATGATGTTTGGGGCTTCAGGAAGGATCCGGCAATGGCTGCCGTTGCAGCAAAATATGATGTTGCATGCTGCCTTATGCACAATCAGGATAAGCCTGTATACAATGATTTAATTGAAGATATAAAAACAGCCTTAAAGGATAGTGTAGAGATTGCTTTGAAAAAAGGTGTGAAAAAGGATAAAATAATATTGGATCCCGGTGTGGGCTTTGGAAAGACATACGAACAGAATCTTGAAGTTATGCGAAATTTACAGTATTTTAAACAAATAGGTTTTCCACTGCTCCTCGGCACATCCAGAAAGTCTATGGTGGGAAATGCTTTGGAGCTTCCGGTAGATCAGCGGGTTGAGGGTACGCTTGCAACTTCTGTTATTGGTATTTCAAAGGGAGTAGATTTTGTACGGGTACATGATGTAAAAGAAAATATAAGAGCCTGCCGGATGGCTGACGTCATATATCGAAGTTGTATGGATTGAAAAATGGAGATTTTTGATGGATAAGATAATGGATAAGATAATTGTTAAGGATCTGGAAGTCTATGCATTTCATGGGGTGCTGGCAGAAGAAAAAAAGCTGGGACAGAAGTTCGTGGTATCCCTTGAGGCTGCTTTGGATCTCTATAAAGCCGCCGAAAATGACAGCCTGGAAGCAACGGTGAATTATGCCGGCCTTTGCGAGGATGCGGAAGAATTTCTTCAGAATAATACCTTTGACTTAATAGAAGCAGCCGCGCATCACCTTGCGATATACATACTTGCAAAACATACACTTCTGGAAAAAATCAGAATATACATAAAAAAACCGTCGGCTCCCATAAGAAAAACCTTCAGATATGTTGCGGTTGAAGTGGAACGCAGTTGGACAAAGGCTTATATAGGTTTGGGCTCCAATATGGGAGACAAGCGGAAGAATATAGAAGACGCCATATCGATTCTTGGCAGCGAAAATTCGACCAAAGTGACGGCGGTATCTGAAATGTATGTTACAAAACCGCTGGGATATATCCAACAGGAGGATTTTGTCAACGGCGCCGTAGAGATCAGAACCCTGTTGCCACCATATCAGTTGTTGGATTTTCTGCACTCCATTGAAACGCAATTGAAGCGTGAGCGGACCATACATTGGGGGCCGAGGACCATCGATCTTGATATACTTTTTTATGGCGATTTGCTGATATCGGACGAAAAGCTGGTGGTCCCGCACTTAAGGATGCATGAAAGGCTATTTGTGATCAAGCCCATGTGTGATATTGCACCATACATCACTCATCCGCTTTTGGGCAAGAGAATGCTGGAGCTCAAAGCGGAACTGGAAAAAACTCAAGCTTTATTATAAAAGAAAAAGGAGCCTGCGGACTTATGTCCTGTAGGCTCCACAAAACAGTATTAGTAAAATTATTGTATTACATCAAACGAGTAATTCATTCCTGAATTATTATCCCAGTGGTTTGCGCAATCCTTAAAAGCGACATTCAGTGTATCCGCTTTCATAACAGGTATGGTTGTTTCAAAACCGGTGC
>VEPD01000399.1 GCA_012027035.1 Ruminiclostridium sp.
ATTGTATCTGAAATAATCCCTGTGAATAACGGAATTAAGAAGAGATTCCCTGATAGCTTCGAGTGGATAATCCCAGATGTTTTCTCTCGTTAATTTTTCGCCTGTGATCTCATATCTTACATTTATAAAATTCTTGATGGATTCAAGCGCTTCCTCAACCTGTATGAATACATTGCCCTCGATGTACCTGTCACCAATGATAGTGGTTTCGTCATTGAACTTTCCAACCCTGACCACTGCGTTTATGAAACGATTTTGAGGTTTTTTCCCAAAAAGCATTATCGCTCCATTGGTTAATTTCCCATCAATAATAAGTTTCAACTTTTCGAGAGTTGTTTTAATGTCATCCTTTTCATCTGTTTCCCTCAATCTCCCGCTTGTCACAGCCATCCTCACAAATTTCCTGATAGTTTCAGCATCTATCTCTTCCAGGCTGTAATCTCCAGTGAGTCCGTCCCAATTATTTCCTTTTGTGAAAAATGTCCTTAATTCCTCTCCTTGCATTTCCCTTGTGGTATTTCCAACCCTTTTGTAATATCTCCCTTCATACGAGATCGGCAGAGTGCTTTTCTTTACTTCAACCTTGAGGACATGTTTACCATTGACCTCAATACAATCTATCTGAGGATGTATCCCAAGTTTGTTAACTATCCTGTTTGTCATTTCTTCGATAGAACGGTTGCTGCAATCAAAACCCGGTACCTCTTTCCGGTCAGATATTCCAATATATAACAGTCCCCCATTCGTATTTGAAAAGGCCGATAGACTCTTAAACACGGAATCATTGACCAGTTCTTTGAATTCTATGGTTGAACTTTCTTCAATTTTCAGGAGTTCATTCAAATTCATTATGCTCATCTTCTTTTGTTGTTATTGCCATGCCAGTTGATGACGGGTCGTTTGTGCAGCGGTTCCGGGCGGCGCAGAGGGTGGCAGATGTAGTAGTCGCCGGGTTTGTTGATAAGTTTGATTTTGGTATTCATAATAATTTCCTCAAATAAAGTATTAAAATATATTTATGACGTGTACTTCTTTAATGTGAGCATCTAACACATTTTGTCTAATAAATCGTTGATTACAAAATTTGCATATTGGGTGTTTACTCTTAATATGTTTATTAATCATATATAAATTATAAAAGCGATTTCCACATATTTCACATAATGGATGTTCCTTTAAATGAATATCTCGTTCTGATTGGTTTTCAAATTTTCGATTACATATTTTACATGTGTGAATTGATTTAAAATGGTCATGAAATTCATTTAAGGTATCAAATATTTCTTCACAAAACACACATTTGGGATGGTTCAACATATGTTTTTGATAATCAATAGAAGTTTGAAATAGTAATTTACAGATCTCGCACTTTGGATGCAAATTTTGGTGAGTGTCTCTTTCCTTTTTAGTATTAAATATACGGTTACAAATTTGGCATAAATGAACAAATTTACGATGTTCAAATAAATCATGCTTTGTGGGAAACTGTATATTACAGATTTCACATATTGGATGCTCTAATTTCGTATGTTTCTCAATAAAATCTACATGTTTATTACAAATGCTACAAATTGGATGCGAAATTAGATGATTATCAAGTTCGATTATTTCTCCAAATTCTTTCTCACACACATCACATTTTAATTTTGAGATGTTTTTCTTAACATATATTGATGTCATGCAACCAGAACAAAATTGTTTTGATCCCACGTTTTCACCACATTTATTACAGATATAATCTTCCATGTAACCCTATTTTTAATAGTCTTTCTTTTAATTTCATTTGCATGTTATTAGAGTACCAACGAATTGCTATTATGGCATTAGGCCTGTCACGCTTAAAATTTTACTGAATAACTCTTCTGTCTCTTTTGAAAATAGCGGAATTTCTTCCGCCTCTGTTTCAGAATATTTTTGAATAGATGATACTATTCCATTTTTATCAACTTTGTAACCATAAATGTATTCTCTATTAAATATTTGTTCATAAGTAATCTGTATAAATAAAGTATCAAGACAATTATTTTCAATACTCAATTGCACCAATGAATCGAAATGATTATTTATGGCATCTCTGAATGTTTGAGGTAGCTTCCCATTATTTGTTAATTCATAAATTATACTAATAATATTTTCTTTTGGAAACCACAACTCCCATTCAGGATCAACTTTAACAATTCTACGTCCTTCAAATGAAAGTTTTTTACAAGCTTCTTCAGGTGAGATTTTTAGCAGTCGCTGGTGTTTACCTTCTGGGTCAGAACCATTTGGATTTGTCAAATGAACCGAAATTCCATCCTTTTCATGAATAATCGTGATATGTTTTCCTTTCGCTGCATCAAATCCAATATATAGGCCTCCTTTTTTGTTTTTATCAGTAAAAAAGTCAAAATTTTGTCCTTCACAGCGAAGCTTATTTTTTCTTTTGGATTTACTCATCGAAATAAAATGGTTACATAGTAAAATAAAGATATTGATACTATTTTTGCACTGGTGATGCTTTGATATAAAATACATATGTTTAAGTGGAATATATTCGATATTGTTGCTATTATGAAAACTAAAAAACCAAAACCAAAAGGAATTGACCCTTTAATAGATGCACTATCGAGCGGACATTTTGGAGCCACGGATATTGCAAGTACCATTAGGAATTGGAAAGAAGGAGAAATAATTTCTACAGATGACCTCAAAAAAGTTGATAGATGGATAGAAGATGCACCACAAGACGTGAGCAGGAAAATAGCAAAGTGCATCGTCAGATGCATTTATGAGCATTGGGTAATACCTTGAAATGCAAGTTAAGCGAATGTTCCCAAATGCCAGTTTAAATTGGCTTTCAAATTTGTCCTTCCCTTCTCCCTCACACTCGCCGTCCACATATCTGCCCAGTGCAGCAACAACAGCAGCGGCTCTTCCTTATGCGCCACCGAGCGCCCCTCTGGCACATACATCCCATCATGGTAAGCGATCGACTGCGCCTCCTCATCTGAAAGCGGGATATACTGAGAAACAAGATACAGGCTGCGAAGCGACAAACCCATAGCAACGATTTCAGGATTTATGGTGTAAGCGCCTGTTGTCTCGCCATTTTTGATTTCAGGCAAGTAATATGGCTTTCCTGGCATTCCTATCTTCCCGATATCGTGGAATAGACCAACGATCACACAGCTCTCTTCACTTATTTCTGGCGCGAGGACGGCGCGCAGTTGCAGCAGGGTTTCTGCGACTCCAATGCTGTGTTCGAGAAGTCCTCCTTCTCTGTTTAAGTGGTATTTTGTACTTGCAGGGCTGGTGAGCCATGTCGTTTGTGTGTGGAGGAGTTCGATGAACTTGTCCACATTGGTTTTTCTTTCTGTTATTTTTGATAGTAAGTGATTGTATCTGTCTTTCATAAGCTGTCATCTTATATTTTTACAGGGATGTATTTTAATGTTCTTTTTTCGAATTTCAGGAAGATTGTCATTGTGTTGGGGAAAAAATTAAGCCTCTTGATATGAACGCCTAAAACCTGCCTTCATATCTGGACTGTACCTTTTGACAGGATTTACAGGAACGACAGGATTTTACGAAAATTAACGCCTGAAGATTTATTTCATAATAAATCGTTATTCGTGTTATGTTTATCAGGGATTTAAACGAATGTGAAGAATTCAAGGCCGGGGATAATTCAATCC
>VEPD01000498.1 GCA_012027035.1 Ruminiclostridium sp.
CGGCATCCGTGCCGAAGGGTAACGGCCGCATTCCAGCATCGCCAGGACAAACAACCTGCAGCCATTCCTTCACATGACGCATTTATTCGCAGCCATGCCAACCCATCTTGCTTATAGTGACAGCAGGTTGACAGGAGGGCGGAGATAGCGTCAGCCTTGGAACGTAGTATTGCGTATAATCATACAATAATGAAATACCATATATATGAAAGATGGATAGAGGAGATTTTAGATAGATGTTTGATTCACTTGGTTTAAGAGCGACGCTGATAGACGCTTTGAAAAAGGAAAGCATTACAGACCCCACAGATGTACAGTTGAAGGCTATTCCACAGGCGATGAAAAACAGGGATCTGATAGTGCAGTCTGAAACAGGTACGGGAAAAACACTGGCATTTCTCCTCCCCCTCTTTGAGAAGCTTGATTTTACTAAAAAGGAAATGCAGGCGATTGTACTTGCGCCTACCCATGAGCTGGCCATACAGATTATCAGACAGATAGAACGGCTTTCGGAGAATTCTGACTTGAAGGCTAATTCGGCTCCTATCATCGGCAATGTGAATATAGACAGGCAAATAGAGAAGCTGAAAGAAAAACCCCATATTATAGTAGGTTCTCCAGGCAGAATTCTTGAGTTGATAAAGAAGAAAAAAATATCGGCGCACACCGTCAAAACTATTGTTATTGATGAAGCGGACCGGTTAATGGATGAGAATAATATCGAGTCTGTTAAAGCTGTAATCAAAAGTACGCTGAAAGAGCGTCAGCTTATGATGTTTTCTGCATCTATTACAAACGATACTATAGCAAAAGCTTCAGAACTGATGAAAGAACCGGATATTATTCGGAGTTCACAAAGCGCGACAGTTCCGGCTCAAATTGAACATTGCTATTTTATAGCTGAGGAAAGGGACAAAATCGAGGTCTTGAGAAAACTGATCAGGATTATGGATCCCCCAAAGGCGATTGCCTTTGTGAGCCAGAGCAAAGAAATCGAGATAATGGCTGAAAAGCTGAAATATCATGGTATTAAGGCTGAAGGAATGCACGGAGCAAATATCAAATCTGACAGAAAAAAGACCATGGAGGATTTTAAGGCAGGCAGGCTACAGCTGCTGGTTTCATCGGATCTTGCAGCCAGAGGGCTTCACATTGAAGGCATTACGCATATATTCAACCTGAATATTCCGGAAAATGCAAAGGACTATTTGCATAGGGCGGGCCGAACCGGAAGAAGCGGCAGTGCCGGAACCGCAGTTTCTATTGTCACTGAAAAGGAGATTCCGTTGATACGGGTGTATGAGAAGGCTTTTAAAATAGAGATTGCAGCCAGAGTTATGTACAGGGGTGAAATTTTCCCTGTAAAAAGATGAACAAAGGTATGCTTCCAAATTGCTTCCAAATTGCTATAATCAATATTCCTTTAACTCTGTAATAACCTTTGCTATATTCGAATAATCTGAATCATTGTGTAATAAGTACAGATTGTTTTCAAGTGCTATTTGTACTATAACCATATCAATGCTACTTCTTACGGTAATTCCATTTTTACGGCATATAAAATAGTTCATTGCCGCTATTTCATATGATTTAAGCCCATGCTTAACATCGTAAAATCTATGGGTTCCAAGATATTTCTGAAGAAGTCTGTATTCCTTTTCGCTCCTTGCGCCCTGAAGCAGTTCCATATAAACAAGATTACATATTCCAAAAGGTATCTTGTTTGAGATTGCGTCGTTAAGTTTGTCAACCCTTTTGTTTTCGGTTCCCTTAAAGAAATCTATGAGGACAGAAGTATCAACAAGTACCAATCTATTTACCTTCTCTCATAGCTTTATAATTATATGATTCATCAAACTCAATTTTTCCCTTAATGTCCATAAGATTTTTTATTTGATGGCTGACGACATATTCTTCAAGGGCTTCATGAATCAAATCCTTCTTCGTTTTACTGCTGCTTAATTTAAAAGCCTCATTCAACAGCTTGTCATCCAGTAAAATATTTGTTCTCATGCAATACACCTCCATATACACATTATAATACACATTGCCATAAGATGTCAAGAAGAGCGTATGCATAATTTGAAATCGACTAATCTTTCCCGCTCTCTATTCGGATTTGGATGCCGCTTCTTCAGTATTCTGCTCTTCTGCCTTCACAGCCTGAACCTCTGCTTCATGCTTCTTTTTCATTTTTAGCTTCTGAAGCCTTTCATCCTCTTTTCTTTTGTTTTCCCAGGCATTTTGCATAGCATTTTTTGCCATAGTTCCATTCCTCCATAGTCACTGTCTTTGTTTAAAATGATTCAGCATAAGTTGACGACACCTTTTATTATATTATCAAAATCATATAAATCAAGTGTCTTAAGCTAATTATTACCGGATTGGATTTATATTATTGCTATATATATTGCAATAGTTATTATATTTTATCTGAACCAAAAGTGATTATCAGTGATTTCTTAACTATTTTTTAAATAATTAACAGGTAATAAAGTATAAGATTAAGAGGAAATCATAGCATATTTAATTATAAAGCTTTCGCTGCCGAATTTGGAAGGAAAATACATATGAGCGATAATGACAGACAGCTTCTTGCACTTGCCAGGAAGGGCAACATCGAGGCTTTCGAGAAGCTAACGGAAAGTCATCAGAAGAAGGTTTATAATATCATACTTGGCAGATACAGCAACAGAAGTGAAGTGTCGCAGCTGACCCAGGAGGTTTTTGTGAGGATGTTCAAGTCTGTAAGACAAATACAGGATGACAGCCTGTTCGTACTGTCTATTTATAAAACGGCTAAAGACGTCTGCGGCCTTTAGGGCTTGTCCAGACGAGCCCTTAGCCTGCCGACAATCAGCCGCCGGCTGCTATTTAACTGATTTTTAAGATTTATTATCAATCAGGAGGTTATATTCAAGGTGGTATAGCATTCTGGATCCTGTCTTCAGAATTCTGCCTTCTTGCAGCTTTGCCGCGCTATGTATTATAATATAACATGTACTACAAAAACTGATGTGGGAGCCGGGAGTGTATGAACGGGGATAAAATAGGGATACTTGTGGTTGAAGATGAAGCTTCCATCAGGAAATTCATTACCATAAACCTTGAAAGAAACGGTTACGAAGTGGCGGAAGCCGATTCGGGAGAAAAAGCGCTGGAAGCGATTAAATCCCATAAGCCCCGGGTAATGGTCCTTGACGTCATGTTGCCCGGAATTGATGGATTTGAAGTGTGCCGAAGGGTGAGAAGCGATTATCCTGAAATCATGATCATAATGCTTACCGCAAGAGGTCAGGATGTGGACAAGATAACAGGTCTTGAACTGGGTGCCGACGATTATATGGTAAAACCCTTTAATCCCAGGGAATTGACTGCACGCATCAGGTCGATCCTTAGAAGAACCGGGAGCAGCAAGGTCGAAGCTGTTACCCTGATCCCTCATAAAAATCTTCTCTTGAACCTTAATTCCCAGAAGTTTTTTAAAAATAGTAAAGAGATTGAGCTTACACCAACGGAATTTTCAGTGCTGAAGATGCTGATTTGCAATCCCGGTAAGGCTTTGAGCAGGAATGATCTGCTTAATGCCGTATGGGGGAAAAACTACTTTGGCGATTTGAAAACGCTTGATGTCTATATAAGGAGACTGCGTGAAAAAATTGAAGACAATCCGTCTGCACCGCAGTTCATAGAAACCGTTTGGGGGTTTGGCTACAGATGGCAGGAGACATGCTATGATCAGCATCAGGAAAAGGACGGCTCTTAGTTATATTCTTGTGGTAATCTTAACGGTCGTTATACTTGAAGCCCTTATAATCGACATAGTCCGGCAGAATTATTACAGGAATCTGGAGAGTAATTTATTCAGTCAGGTAAAAGCATCTGCAGACATTTACTACAGATATTTTTCCGATGCATCTCTTAATGACAATGTGCTGAACAATGTTGACTCCTTTTGGAAACAAACTGATGTGCAGGTACAGATAATAGACAATTCGGGCAAAGTCCTGATGGATTCCATAGGGATTTTACCTGAAAAAGGCGTCATAGCCGCGGATGTCGAAGAAGCATTGAAAACAGGCAGCGGCAGCTGGATAGGCAATGTGGGTTATGACGATGAGAGCGTAATGGCTGTTTCGTACCCTTTGAAATCCAAGGAAAACAACATTGGGATATTAAGATTCATTGCCTCCCTTAGAGAAGTAAACCGCGAAATTCATGACATATCAAGGATATTTATAATTATCGGAGCGCTGGTTGCATTCCTTTCGGCCATTATCGGCATATTGCTCTCAAATACCATAGTCGGGCCTTTAAAGCTGATTACGGGAGTTGCAGAAAAAATGGCTTCAGGTGATTTCCTGATACATAGTAAAAAAATCTATGACGATGAGTTGGGAAAGCTTTCAGATACGCTGAATTATATGGCTGAAGAGATTGTAAAAAGAGACCGGTTAAAGAATGAATTCATATCTTCGGTATCACATGAACTCAGGACCCCGCTTACATCAATTAAGGGATGGGCTGTGACATTGGCTGAAAGCAGCCCGGAAGACACTGCCACACTTAAGGACGGACTTGACATTATCGAAAAGGAAAGTGATCGGTTAACAGCAATGGTTGAAGAACTGCTTGACTTTTCCCGGTTTGTTACCGGAAAGGCTGCAATAAGAAAAGATCGGGTCAACCTGCAGGATGTGGTGAACCATGTAGTCAGACAACTACAGCCCAGGGCTGAAAGGGACGGTATTCTGCTCCGGTTGGATTTGGAATCCCCGCTGCCTTCGATGCTGACTGACGGAAACAGACTTAAGCAGATTTTTATAAATATCCTGGACAATTCCTTCAAGTTTACACCTGCCGGTGGAACAGTCACATTTACTGCGAAATATGAAGAGGGAAAGGCAATTTTTTGCATAAAGGATACCGGATGCGGAATCCCGCCTGATGAGCTCCCGAATATAAGGGAAAAGTTTTATAAGGGCAGGAACAGCAAGACTGGAAACGGAATAGGATTGTCCATCTGTGATGAAATAATCAAGCTGCTGAACGGCAGCTTTGAAATAAAAAGCAAGCCCGGCGAGGGAACAGAGGCGGTCATTATCCTGAATTACGTGGATTTATAATACTGCAGCGTAAATTATATCAGTGATGGAGAAATGTAATGAAAATAATAAGGCTGGTGTTGTTTTTCACAATGGCGTTAATATTGCTGACGGGCTGTTCCACATTATCCCGTGAGACTACCGATAAAATTGTGCGTCCTGAAAACAAGGCAGTCCCGTTTCAGGGAAATTGGGTCGTTAAAAGCTTTAATGAGGAAAATGATAATAAAAGTATGCCGGATAGCGGCTGGATCGGCAAAGTATTTGAATTTAGCGGCGATACTATAACATTTGACGGTATACGTTGGGAAAATGTTGACTATAAAATAAAAAGAGTAAATGCACAGGAGTATTTCCTTTATAAAACCCCTGTTAAAAATAAGAGTATTGATGTAGGCAACGGTGAAATCGTAGTGATTACAGCTTCCTCAGAGGATAAATATCTGTATGAATTCGTAAAGCTTGATGATGAGCGGATTATTGCAAACATTGATAATCAATTATATTATATGGCCAAAGCCGCGGAAGATACAGAAGGCCTTTATAAAGGCGTCGTTAAAGATGAAAATGAAAAAGACGGGATCATTGCCGATTATAACGGACAGCCGGAGCAAACCGGGCTGCTGCTTGGGATAAGGATACCTGAGCAGCTGAAGCAGAAAGGCACTGCAGAAAAGCTCGAGCAGTACAGATATGAGACATTCTGGATATCGATGAAGAACAGGAAAGCAAGTCCGGCGCTTTCAGCGGAGGATATATTTCTGCCGAGGAAGGACGGCTTTTGGAAGCTTAAAGTAAAGAAAATATTAGGCAGTGAAGGAATTGAAGATACGCTATCCGCAGTAATGGTATCCAGCGGTTATATGAAAAAATCAGCGCTTGATGAGCCGGAGCCAGACAAACTCCTGCGAATGGAGACAAAGCTCAGGAGAACAATTTTGTATGTAGGTAATGATTACATTTGCACTGAAAATGTTGAAGAAGTAAAAGAATCCGGTACTTCGGGCAAAGAATTGAAAAAAACGCTGAGGACCATACCCGTAGATAATATAACCAATGCGGAAGGTATCAAGCTTTCCGACCTGACCGGAGAGAACGGCAAACTGGCCATGGAAGGGGCAAAATCCGGCTTGCTGGCCAGCTCAAACAATAACAGCATAAGTAATATCATTGAAGAAGACCAGGAACTGAATTTTGCGCTATTCAGGAAAACAGGCCACTGGTTCTTCAAAGGAAGAGTAAGCCTGGCGCCGGGCGAACCTTTGGGATTTGTGGATTTTAACATAAATCTTATACCGCCTGCCGAGATGGTGGCATATGATATACTTCATATACCCTGGACCAACATAAAGGATAAAGTTCCCCAGGCTATTGACGCCTATACTTCTCCAAACAGGGATCTGGCAATAATATTGACCCGTAATTCCGTCCTATTATACATCATAGAAAATGGCGAGCTGGTCCGGGAACCTGTTAACAAGCTTGATATACCTGACGGCAGTATGGTAATAATGGCAGAATGGGCTACCGGAGACTATGTGGAGTCCTGGGACAAATCATTTAAGAAGAATAATCAGACGATACAGGTAAATTAGCAATTATTTTAAGATCGCCATGTTGCCAGGGATGCTTTCAAGAGAGAATGGAAGCCGCCAAGGAGCTGCTTAAAAACAGAGATTTGAAGATACATGAAATATCTGAGATGGTGGGCTTCAAAAATCCCAATTATTTCAGCCTTAAGTTTAAAAAGTATACAGGCATGCTGCCTCAGAAAATTCAGACCCTGGTAAGTATTGAATAGTGTTACCAAAACACAATGTGGAAGGGTTTTAGTTGTAACACAGGTTCCAGCTCCTGGCTGGCGGACGGGTTTATTACTAACACAGCGAAGGTTACAGAACTGTTTGCTTACCCAGGCTACTCTCTAAAAATTAGAATAAACTTATGTCAACATTACCCAAATAGCAATAAATACTAAATAATAGTATTTACAGGATTATGATAAATTACATGCATTTTATATTTCTTACGCATTGATTATATCTTTATTTTAAATTCTTATTGCCAATATGTTCTATCTAGGGTTATACTATTTTCATGTAAGTATCCGCACATGATATTAATTGCGGACACATATATGAAAAATGAGGTGCGGAACATGGATAAAAAAATTGAAAATTTGCCAAAAGATAAATCATTAATTACATATAAGCAACTTTCCTCTAAAAAAATAAGTAGTAGAGCAATTCAAAAATTAATGGAAGAGGGTGTTCTATATAAAGTAAAGCGAGGAGTTTATGAGATTCCCCAATCAGCAGAATCAGAACCTGTTATGATTAATCGGTTAGTGCCAGAAGGAGCTTTTTGTCTGAAATCTGCTTTATATTTTTATGGTTATATAGACAGAACACCACAGGCATATGAAATCGCTATTGATAGAGATGTCAACAAACAGAAAGTACTGTCCATTAATTATCCGGTTAAGCCTATTTATGTTTCCAGTAAGATGCTTGACATTGGAAAGACAACAAAAAAGTATGGGGATAGTGTTATAACTTTGTATGACAAGGAACGCACTATATGTGATATCGTGAGATATAGGAATAAATTGGATCAGGAAGTGCTGGCCAAAGCTCTTAGAGCTTATGCAGAGGATCCGGAGAAAAATATTAAAAAATTACTTGAATACGCCCATAAGCTACGAATTGAAAAAAAAATCAGGGAGTATATGGGGATACTTTTATGAAACCATTCAACATCGTGAGGAATAATATAAAACAGAAAGCACGGCGCTGTGGTGTAACCGAAGCTGCAATGACCCAGGTTTACCTTCAGGAAAGGCTGATTGCAAGGGTAGCCAGTTCCGAATATGGCAGGAACCTTATTCTAAAAGGTGGTTTGTGTATGGCTATGATTCTAGGTATTCATTCCAGAACTACCATTGATTCTGATTATAATATGCAGGGTATTAAGCTCACCGAACAAGGAATGCTGGATTTACTTAATGAGATTATTTTAATTGATCTAGATGATAGTATAAAGTATAGTATTATAGGTATTGACAAAAACATGCCTAATAAAGTGTACTATGGTGTTGAAGCAAGAATGAAAGCAAGGTTTGGAGGCATGGAGTACGATATGTCTATTGATATTGCAACAGGAGATTATATTGTACCGAAACCGATTATGCATGTGCATAAGTCATTTATTACTGATGACGAAATTCATATTCATATGTATACAGCCGAATCTATTGTAGCAGAAAAGCTTGATACTGTTGTTTACTATGATACGGCAAATACCAGAGGTAAAGATTTTTATGATATTTATATGCTTATAAAAATGAACAAGTTGCAACGAAATATTTTACGGCAAGCTTTGAGTACAACTTTTGAAACCAGAGGTAGGGATATATATGATATATTACCTGTACTAAAGCGAGTTTCCATTAATGCGGATGTAAAACGTTACTGGGAAAGATATTCCCAGAGTTATGATTACTCCAGGAAGCTTGAATTTAACGAAGTGATGCGTATTATTGTATCATTTTTTGAAGTTATCTTAAGCTAAAAAGAATTGAGTGATTTGCTGCCAAACTTCAAAACGGCATGTCAGATAATAAATTCCTTTCTCAACTTTAAGTTGAATATCAAATATTAAAAACAACTTTGTATACATGGAGTAAAATGGATTTTCTGATATACTTAACATATAAATACGAAAGAGGTGTAACGATGTGTTTGATGTAAAAAAAGATGGCGAAAAAATTGCTATTCTACGTAAAGAAAAAGGGATGACGCAGGAAGAACTTGCCGAAAAAATGGGTGTGAGTTCTCAAGCAGTCAGTAAATGGGAAAACGGAAATGCTATGCCTGAAGTCGCACTGCTGGTATTATTATCTCAAATTTTAGATTGTTCGACTGACAGCCTACTTAATCCAGCCGAATACAAAATAAACCAGCCAAATTATATTCATATGCTTTTGCCATATGAGGATGTTGATCCATACACCGGCGCATGGTGGCCACGCAGTATGGCATTTCCAGCTGTAATGGCTGCACTTAAGCTTTTTATGGGACTGGAAGAACGGCACAATTTTAATAATCATCAGATCAATGACGACCAGGAATACATTTTACAATCGGGGATATCAACTCTGGCGTTTGGTTTTTCACATTAAAATGCTGAATTTATTCATGACTGCTTTCAAATTTACGGTTTAGACTGCAAGACCGTTACGACCAATAATAAGATGTTTGAAGAAATCATAGCGATAATCAGAATACAGATTCAAAAAGGGTATCCCGTCATCATTCAAGATAAATCTAACAATTCAGCATTTTTGTTTATAACTGGCATTATAGCTGATGGGCAAAAAATTAGGGCGCACGAATTTGTGGAAGGTCTAGATGAAAAAACTGCAATATGAATCCATATGATATGGAAACGATAGATAACTGGCTTAAACCAGATATGGAAATCCTGTTGCTTTACCATACAGACAATAAACTGAGTATTGAAAAAGCGTGCAAAAACGCTCTATATAACTACAGTCTTATGATGTCCGGAAAGTGGGATAATGAGGAATTTATCAGTAAGGAAACACTTGATTCATTCCGGCAGTTTATGGGCTATGGTTCAGATGGGTATTGTTCTTATATTAATTATTTACAGCGTGGATCCCTCGAAGGCTTTTACCCACAGCAATGTATTTTTCATGAAAGCAATATCAGAACGTTAGATTTTCTAAAGATGTGCAAAGAGTATATAAAAGATATCGACCAACAGAGTTTAAATGCAGCGATAGACAGATATCAAGCCTTGAAAGAATATTCTTGGGAAATTATAAACATCTCCTGGAACGACCCAACACATACTGAATCTGACGCTGAAAAAGCTAAAGAAATTATGAATATTTTTATTCGATCAAATGAGATTTTCAAAGATGCTGTGAAAGATATTAAGAAAGCCATCGGTTTTCAATCATGAATCATCTACTGCTGTTCTGCTTCACAACTTTTATTAATAATGCACCGGTCAAAACCCGTAATACTTTATTGATGTTGAATTAAAGAGTATTGCAACAAAATGAGCAATACTTTCAAAGGTTTAGTATTTTTTTGGCAGCGTTATGTCAATGGTGGATACCTGTCACCAGTTCTTCCGGAACTGCTTTATGTAAGAGGTATATCTATGTGCAGTGCCGTACCTTGCCCGGGTGCGGATTGTATGGTCATGCCGCCTCTTATCAGTTCCACGCGCTCACGGATTCCTTCTATACCGAAGCCGCCTTTCAGCCTGTCGAATTTCCTCGTTTGCAATTCTTCGACAACAAAGCCTTTACCGTCATCAGCAATATCAAGGGTAATCCTTGCGTTTGTTATTGCAAGCTCAATGCCGATATTCTCGGCTTCGGCATGCTTCTTTACGTTGGAAAGCGCTTCCTGAACTATCCTGTAAATAGTTGACGTCATATAATATTCCACGGCAGAATCATTGCCGCTGAAGGTAAAATCGATATTTATCCCGCTGGAGGCGGAAAAAGTCTCAATATGCCTTTGAACTGCGGATATAAGGCCGTCCTCCAGGCATGAAGGCTTAAGGTCGTAAATTATGGTCCTGATTTCATTAACGGTAGAGTGGATTGCATCACTGAAATTGTTCATTTCAGAATAGAGATCCTCTATCTTCCCGTCAGACAAATATCTTTTGCAGATTTCCAGCTTGAAAGACAGATTAACGGCAGATTGCGCCGGACCGTCATGGATCTCCCGCGCAATCCTTTTGCGCTCTTCTTCATGGGCTTTCATAATATTTTTACTTAAATACAAGAGATGATTGTTTTGCTGCCTATAGACCTTCAGGAGACCTTTCAAATCCCTGTATAGCTGGCTGTTTTCCAGCGCTACGGCTGCCTGTCCTGCCAGTGAATTCATAATGAGCTCGTCCGTATCGTTGAAAGGAAGGATTTCTCCGGTGGCATTATCTTTATCATAGCTAATGGCAGTATCCCAACGGCGTTTTTTGTTAATCAGCTGTATGACGCCTGTTATATCGTTATCGTGGTTTTTCATCGGTATTGACAATATGGATTTGGTCCTATAACCGGTATTATTGTCAAATGTGTTATCGTGCCTGTAGTCAACATCATTTCCAATTTTATATGCATCATTTATTTTAACCGATTTCCCTGAGATTACAGTGAAACCGAATATGCTCTTTTTCGATATCTGAGCTGTAAAATCCTGCAGATTGACATTCATACTTGTATTGCGTGCTATGACAAATTTCAGGAGCTTGCCGCGAATAGAACCGTTTTGGATATTGGACCATTCGCCGGTTTTTTTGTCAACTACTATATAAATTGTACCGGCATCTGCAGAAGTAAGCTTCAGGCTGCTGTTTATAATCTTTTCAAACAGCTTTACCGTATCCTTTTCGGAAGAAAGAGATTTTCCGATGTCGTAGAATTCCTTCAACATTTCATCAAACATAAACCACCTGTGCAAGGGATGCCTCAATGGTTTTATTATATAGACATTCCTAAGCATTTTACATTTTCATTCAGATACAATATAATGAATATATATTACATTATACGGCAAAAAGTTGTATTTTTCAACTTGCAGGAATTTTTTAGTCCGTTAGTACTACAACAAAGCTATCTGAAATTGTGCAGGTGAGGATTTTTTGATTTGCTTTAACTGCGGTTTGAAATTGAATAGCGGTAATGACAGTGAATGCCGGTTTTGCGGTGTGAAATTTTCAGGCAAGTGCGCGGTGTGCGGTTTTCCAAACCCCCAGGCGGCCAGATTTTGCTTCAATTGCGGCGGCAAGATGGCCAGCCCTGATGGGTTAAGCTCTGTAGAAAATTTCGGAACCCTGGCTGAGAGCAGAAAAAATGTTGCCGTGATGTTTGCCGATGTATCCGGATTCACTTCACTTTCTGAAAGGCTGGATCCTGAAGAGGTGCGCGAGATCATCAATGAATGCTTCAATTATATAACCAGTCCCGTTTATGAACTGGAAGGAACTATCGACAAGTATATCGGAGACTGTGTCATGATTCTTTTCGGCGCCAGATATTCACATACGGATGATGCCAAAAGAGCGGTCATGTGCGCTATGAAAATGATGGATCTGATTTCGGAGTTTTCCAAAAGTATGCTATCTTCAAAAGGCGTCACATTGAATCTTTCCATAGGGATAAATTACGGGCTGGTTGTTACGGGAGGTGTGGGCAATTATTTCGACCGTGATTATACTGTGATGGGTGATATAGTAAATACTGCTCAAAGACTGCAGATAAACGCCGGAGAGGGTGCAATTCTTGTTTCTGAATCTGTCTTTACGGAGACCGTGGACAAGTTTGAATATTCCGAATCCATTGAGGTAAAGGTAAAAAACAAGGAAAAGCCTATAAAATGCTATAATCCTTTAAGAATAAATTCCGAGTATTTTTATGAAAATGAGTTGCCTTTTATTGAGAGACAGAAAGAAATAGGATTGTTGAATTCTATTTTCAATGAAGCTCTCAATACCGGATTGAAATGTGCAACTGTTACGGGGGAAGCCGGTTTGGGAAAGACCAGGCTTTTGAAAGAGTTCACATCCAAATTTGGAAATGATCTAAAAAAAGTTTGGGTGGAATGCAACACCATTTCACAGAATAAATC
>VEPD01000062.1 GCA_012027035.1 Ruminiclostridium sp.
GGAGTACCGACTGTAGATACATATGTTGCCAATAATTTGATAAATACAACAAAAGCAATCAGATTATTGGGCGCGGAAACGATTATTACCGGTATAAGCCCAAATATTGCCCAGATGATGGTGCATTTAGGAGTAAACCTGTCAGGAATAATTACCCGGGCTGTCATGGAGGATGGATTAAAGCTTGCACTTGAAATGTGTGATTTTAATGTAACAAAAGTTAAAAAAGTATAATTCGAGGTGACTTCAAGTGGATAAAATTCCGATTTTAAAAATAAAGGATACTCTTGTTGTTTTATTGCAAGATGATCTCACTGACAGTATAGCTATTCACTTTCAGGAGGACTTGCTCAAAAAAATATTCGCAAGCAAGGTAAAAGGCGTTCTTATAGATATATCCCTGCTGGGTATCGTCGATTCTTTCCTTGGCAGAGTCATATCTGACACGGCAAAAATGATTAAGCTTCTGGGAGCGGAACTGGTTCTGGTAGGAATGAGTTCCTCAGTAGCGATCACTTTGGTGGAACTAGGCTTGGAAATAGGCAATGTAAGCACTTCTCTGGATATAGATTCGGGGCTGGAACTGTTGACTGCCCTTGTAAAATCAAATGCCGTTAAAGAAGTTGATAATATTCAAATTACAGAAGAGGGCAAAAATGATTTTATTTGAATTGAATATTGAGGAAGAAAAAGATATTGTAGCCGTACGTCAAAAATCCAGAGAGGCCGCAGTGAATCTTAATTTTTCATTTGTAGACCAGACAAGGATCATTACTGCCGCCAGTGAACTCTCAAGAAATATATATCAACACGCTATTAAAGGGAGAGCCATAATAGAGAAGATTTCTGAAGGTATAAAAAACGGCATTATGATTACTTTTGAAGACGAAGGTCCCGGTATAAGAGATATCTATCTGGCAATGAAAAATGGCTACTCGACCACTAAAAGCCTGGGTCTGGGTCTGAGCGGCAGTAAAAGATTAATGGATGAGTTCGAAATATATTCCACTATAGGTAAAGGGACCAAAGTTATTATCAAAAAGTGGCTTTAGTAAGCCTGACAAGGGTGTGAAAGCAATAGAATTCGAGATTGGCAATGATTGGGATATCGGCCATACAAGAAGATATATAGTTGAGGAAAGCAGGAAAATCGGCTTCAACGACATTGAACTTGGTGAGATTTCTATTGTAATAAACGAGTTATGCACAAATTTCATAAAGCACAATGCAGTAGCCGGAACATTATCCTTCAAGATATTGAATGAATCAGGAATGACAGGTATAGAAATCGTTGCCCGGGATAAAGGTCCCGGAATCAGGGACGTAGATGAAGTCATTAAGGATGGAATATCGTCAAGAGGAACGATGGGCGGAGGTCTTGGGGCTATTAAAAGACTGATGGATTTCTTTGAAATACATTCCAGTCATATTTCCGAAAGATCATGCCATCCCGGGTTTGACTCCGCAGGTACGGTAATAATATTAAGAAAATGGGCTGAAATCAAGGCAAAACATGAAGAAAGCGATATAAAAATCAGTGTACTGAGCAGACCTTACCCTGATGCAAAAGCAAATGGAGACTTCTATTATATCAAAAAGTTATAAGGCAGATGTATCTTATCCGTAATTGACGGGCTGGGGCATGGAGCGGAAGCCTGCGCAGCCGCAAAACTTACTTCAGGTATAATTAACGATCATACACATAAATCCGTTACGGATATACTGATAGAAATCAATAAAGGATTGATGCATTCAAGAGGCGCAGTTGCCGGGATAGTTCAAATAGATACCATCAAGAAGGAATTCGAATACTCGGTGGTAGGAAACATAGATTTCAGATATATAACAAACGGAAAGACCGAGAGGATGATTTCAACCAACGGCCTGCTTGGAGCCTGCATGAACAGTATAATAAAAACCCAGAGAAAAAGCTATGAGAAGGGCTCAATTATTACCATGTGCACTGATGGGATCATTAATAAATGGGATTTCTCTTCTTATCCGAATGTAGATTCAAGTAAACCCTCTGTGCTGTCAAATTTAATTATCAGGGACTATGGAAGGAACAACGATGACGCTACGATCCTGGTTGCTATTCTTGAATGATTATGACAATTTCTTTATCTGACGCTTTTTCTTATCACTGCTTTAAAATCCAATAGGAATTCTATTACCTTTACTGGCAAGAATGAAATCAAAAACCAAAAGGCTTTCTGCCTTTGAAGATGATTCAGTTTGAAGGACTTCAGTTCCCTGCGGGCTTCCGATGCGGCATTACCAAGGATCAGAGACGATGCGTGGCCTATTTCCACCATTTCCTTTAAAATAGCTATACTTTTCCTGGCGCCGTCAGGTAAATTCATATCGTTTTTAGCCGCATTCAAAGTCTCCAGATATCCTGTCGCCTTTTTATGAATAGATCCCCTGACATAGCACCGGTTTTCCGCATCCAGAAAATAAGTGGCGCAAATATGTGTGCTGAAGGCTACCGGAAACTTAAGAGCAATCCTGCACCACATATCCACGTCTTCAGCAAGAACCTCGCCTTCATGGAAATACCCTGAAACCTCAAAAACATGTCTGGGAATCACCGCCGCCGAAGTCCAAACCGGCGGCTGCCCCAGCATTGAATCGAAGAAATCCGGAATAATACCTTCCCAGGGCTCTGGCGGGATTCCTCTGTATTGTACTTTTATAATTCCTGATTTAGCATGGCTGGTCTCATATGCAGTGGCATAAAGACCTGCCCCGGGATATTGCCGTCTCAGACGCATTATGGTTTCCAGAAAGTCCGGCTTCCATTCGTCGTCGGCATCCAGAAAAGCTACAAGGCTGTTATGGGATTGACGGATGCCGTTATTACGCGCAGCAGACGCACCTTTATTGGGCTGGTTAACAAGACGTATTCTCTCATCATTTATTTCCATGACAGCTTCTGCACTTTTATCCGTTGAACCGTCATTAACGACTATTATTTCAAAGTCCTTCACTGTCTGGTTCAATGCAGACAGCAATGCTCTCCGGATATGTTTTTCCTTATTGTAAAGAGGAATTACAACAGATACGCTGTTCACTTGTCCGCCCCCTCATTTCACAAAGGATTGAGACAGCTCTGAAATTTTTTCGATTATTTCTTTCTGATCTGTCTCCACCCTGGATTTTGTTGCACCTGAAATATTTTTGTAATTGCCCTGCATTATGCCAAGAGCTTTCCTGAAGCTCTGGAAAAGCTCATCAAATGTACTGCTGCGGACGTCAAGTATGTATTCCCCCAGTTTGTAGCCTTCGTCCAATATTCCCCAGTACTTTCTGCTGTAGGAGAAGCATATTGCAGGTATACCGCATTCCAGAGCTGAAATAACCGGATGCATCCGTGCAGAGACAATAAATTCCGAGCTTTTGATATAGCCTCTTACTTCATATGGCAGCATTTCGTTATCAAGCATAATCGTTCTGGACTTTACTTCGTCTCCAAGAGCATTGAAAATATCCCTTGTCATAACCCTGTCATCCGAGCTTTCAGGCTTGAGGACATGTGGCAGCAAAACAAGCTCATGATCAGCATATTCCGACATCAGGTATTGGCATACCCTGACATAAAAATCCAGACATTCGCTTCTTGACCGGACTTTGGAATAACGGTAAATCAATTCGCTTGGAAAAAGGCATATATATCTGCCCTTTTGAGGCGCTTCCCCTTCACGTGTCAATGGCATCAACGCAAGATCAGGGATTTCATCTATATTGCGAAGCCTCATTTTCTGCAAATACTCAAATGTGATCCTGTCTCTCACCATCACTGCATCCGCTTTGGAAAGAAAATGCCGGGCAAGCGGCCTGCGGAAGGAATAAAAAGGTCCCATCGTCTGCCCCATGAAGCACACCTTTATCCTGCCAGCAATAACATTTATCCTGAGCAACTGGGATACCAGGGCGCGCCAGCCATAGTCCTCGGTATAGTCGTCTCCGCCGAGAACAACCACCATATTCATTTTCATTGCCATATCACTCAGGACGCGCATCCTGAGTATCAAAGAAAGCAGCAATTCCTTTTTACTGATTGCACCTTTGCGGTAAAGGCTTCCCACGGGGACTGCAGTTATAACTTCCAGTCCTGTTGCGCTCCTGAGTCTGCCCTGTGTGTTTTCAATATCGTCAGTCTCTACATAATATGAGTTCTCTGAATCGGATTGAGCTTCAAAATAATGTATAAAATTTTCCGCCATCATCATGGATCCGTAATTATAGGTGTTTGAGGCATGCAATATATATATGTTCATTGCTAACCGCCATTCCGCCGTTGTGTGCCGGCACAGAATTTTACGGGAGTACTCACGTATCCAGCTCTTTTCCTCTATATTTTATCATTTTTTTTGCAGCTGTACGCATATTGCCCGGCAAAAGTCCTTTGATAAAATATATCAGCCTGCTCCGGAAGTGTCCTGCCGCGAGATATTTCCAGTAAACCGCCCTGAGGCTGCTGCCGGATTGAAGCATATCCATCACGGCCTTCCGCTTTTCAGGCACGGCTATATCCCGTATAGGCTGTGCCGCCAACAAATCAGAGGCTTCAGCCTCTTCCAGAATTATATCGTCGGCCAGAGATTTCAACAATTCAACTCCTTTACCTGTATTGGCAGTTACCAACGATACTCCCTTTTCGTCGTCTGCATACTTCGATCCCCAGAAATCCCCCAGCCGGATATCCGAATATACGTTATCAAGCCTGAATCCGCACTTGTAGCATGCATCATCAAGGCAAACATTACTTAGGTAGAAATGGTAGAAAAGGTCTTTTCTCATCCTGCCGGTATAGCATCCGCTATCGCCTTCAATTACCATGGAATAATCATGCCAGCCGTGCTTCTTGTCTCTGAAGGCCACAGCTTTGATATTGCCAGTTTTATACCTTTTTCTTACATATTTCAGATAACTGTTCCAGAGTAAATAGGAAGGCACGCCATGACAGAAGAAGTCCACAAGCAGGACATTTTCCTCAATATTCTCCTGCCGGATTTTCTGCCGCAGGGCATAAGTCTGGCAAGGAGCAGCGAAAACAACGTACTTCCGGTCGCGTTTCATACCTGAAAATGCTTTTCCGGTAAAGCTTTGAAGATACTTGGAGCCTGCAAATTCAAGTATCCCCTCCTGTGTATCCGCAAGTCTATGCTCCACCCTGTTGTTCTGAAAATCATAACATGCGCCGAAAACCGAATATCCCAATGAAACGCACCTTTTTGAGATTTCATAGCCTATCCCGCCCGAGGAGCTTTTATACCTGGCGGAGTCATTCATACTGCAGGCCATATATACTCTGCCCTTTTCCTTTATCAGTTCCGTATATGCTATTTCACCCGGACTTTTATATTTAACGCATATCTTTACACATTTGCCGCAATCGGTACAGAGATTTTCATCAGCCTTTGCTTCGAGAAAACCTTTAGCATTCAATTCGACATTAATGGCACTCCTTGAACAAACAGTGCTGCAAATACTGCATCCTGTACAAGGGCTGCCGGAAATCATGTTAATATTTGCTCTGGCCATTATGGCTATTCTCCTTCCGCCCTGCGGATTTTGAATGAATTTGAAGCCAGCATGTTCTTTATATATCCGGCAGCCTTTACTACAAGGCTCCGATTGAACAGGTAAAATACTCCAATGGATACGATTGCCAATATAACATCTATTATCAGATTATTGAAATAGTAAAATACCATATAAATACCGGATAAAGTCATCAATGCAAACAAACTTCGCAAATCGATCCTGATACTGAAATACTTCCTGGTTTGAAATATTCGCAATATCCACATCCCTGCAAACGCAAGCATGCTTGAAAGGGCTGCGGCCTGGATTCCCATTACGGGAGTCAGTACAAGGTTCAGCAGGACATTGGCTCCCGCTCCGGCGACCGAAGTAGTGAAAGCTCCCCTGGTATCTTTTGAGCTAAGATAACCGGTACCGTAAAAAGTCGAAAAAGCCATAAATACCGTTCCGGCATACAGGAAAGGCACATACCTCCATGCATCAATAAAGCTCTTATCCACAATAAGCGTCATGCCCCACCGTGTAACCGGCAAAAGCACAAGCATGCTGCAGAACTGGAATTTCATATAAAAGTTGAACATCCTGGTATAGAATTCATTCTTATCCTTTGATTCATACTCTTCGATGGCACTTTCCTGCCAGGCCAGGTAAAACACACTATTGAAGGCCATTAAAAGGGAAGGGAATTTAGTGGAGACCGCAAAAATACCATTGGCGTCATTTCCGAGAAAATAATTTATTATATATCTGTTGCAGGTGCTCACAACCCACCAGTTCAGCGCATTAGGAAGGAGCGGCGCCGAATATGCCGCAAGCTTTTTGACGAGCTTCGGCTTTCTATCGCTCCAGTTCAACTTTCTCAAGATATGGATATTCAGTTCTATATAGACAACAGTAGAAACCGAAGCTGCTATATTTGAATAAAACAGCGCTTCCAGCTTCATATCCATGAATAATATCAATACGATGTTGGAAATCAAAGTAACCGCGGTAAATATAATTCCCGATACCGAGTAAGCTACATTCCTTTTCAGGCCTCTGGCTACCTGCTGCCATAACCCGGAAAGTACAAGCGTTATCAGGTAAAACAGTATCGGATAGGAAAATGGGATATTCATGAAGCGCAGCGCTACCGCAAAAAGGACGCAGCACGCGGCAAGTCCTGCAACCGTAACGGTAAATGAGCTTGTGATAATCCTTCCAGCATCAACATCGCTGTCGGTATCAAGAAGATATCTGTACATTGCGTCATTGATCTGCAGCGTGATTACGGGAATGATTATTGCAACGGTTACAAATACAAGATCATAGTAGCCCAGATCCGATTTGGTCAAATAATGCGTAAACAGGGGCAACAAAAGAAAGCCCATGAACCTGGAGGAAAAATTGCCTATCATAAATATTGCCGTATTTTTCAATAAATTCTTTTCTCTGCTCATCCAGATACCTTTTATATGCCGGAATGCATCCATCCTGTACTGCTTCAATGAACGCCCCGTTCCTTTATATTATAAGTTCCGTTGATGAATTTAGCAATATCAATATTTCCAAGTTTCATTTGACAAATGGGTATTCATAAAATAAACTTTACATGTGTAACTTCCATACATGTCGTTAATTAATTATGCGAGGTGCGTATGAAGGTAGTCCATTTAATTGGCGGAGGCGACGTCGGAGGAGCGAAAACGCATATTTTTTATCTTTTAAAAGAGCTTGGCCGGCATATGGATGTTAAGCTTATCAGCCTGCGCCCC